>JABMNB010000176.1 GCA_013205335.1 Rhodospirillales bacterium | reverse complement strand
TCGCGCACCAGCCTCGCCAGGACGGCGAGCGCCGCGTCCCAGCGCCGCTGCGGCTCGTGCGGATAGATCGTGCTGGTCGCCACCACCTTGCCGGTGGCGTCGACGACCGCGACCTTCACGCCGGAGCGGAAGCCGGGATCGAGTCCGAGGGTCGGCCGCGTGCCCGCCGGCGCCGCCAGCAACAGGTCGCGCAGGTTGGAGGCGAACACCCGGACCGCTTCTTCCTCGGCCGCCGTCCACAGACGCAGCCGGAGATCGATCGACAGCATGATGATGATCTTGGTGCGCCACGCCCAGCGCACGGTGTCGGCCAGCCACTTGTCGCCCGGCCGTCCCCGGTCGGAGATGCCGAAGGCCCGCATGATTCGCAGCTCGTAGACGCTGGGGACCGCCTGTGCCGCGGGAGGACGCGTCGCGGGATCGTCCGGCTCCACCGTCAGGCCGAGGATTTCCTCGCGCTCGCCACGGCAGAGCGCCAGCACCCGGTGCGACGGCATCCTGGCGAGGGCTTCCGAAAAGTCGAAATAGTCGCTGAACTTGGCGCCGGCTTCCTGCTTGCCCTCGCGCACCTTCGAGGTAAGCCGCCCGTTCGCCCAGAACTCCTCGCGCAGCGCGCCGATCAGGTCGGCATTCTCGGCAAAGCGCTCGACCAGGATGGCGCGCGCGCCTTCGAGCGCCG
This sequence comes from Rhodospirillales bacterium, assembly GCA_013205335.1. Taxonomy (GTDB): domain Bacteria; phylum Pseudomonadota; class Alphaproteobacteria; order Reyranellales; family Reyranellaceae; genus Reyranella. The sequence continues at coordinate 7,361 of JABMNB010000176.1, read as the reverse complement.
CCGTCACGTCGGCGACGTTCCTGTCTGCCGAAACGAAGGGCTCGGCGGTGACGGCAGGCACATTGTGCGGCTCGCTCAACAGAAGGTCCGCGAGCGGCTGCAGACCGGCTTCCCGGGCGATCTCGGCCTTGGTGCGACGCTTGGGCTTGTAGGGGAGATAGATGTCCTCGAGGCGGCTCTTGCTGTCGGCGGCCAGGATTGCGGCTTCAAGCTTCGCATCGAGCTTGCCCTGCTCGCGCACCGACTCAAGGATGACCTTGCGTCGGGCTTCCAGCTCGCGCAGGTATCCCAGCCGCTCTTCGAGGGTGCGTAGCTGGGCATCGTCCAGCGATCCCGTGACTTCCTTCCTGTAGCGCGCGATGAAGGGGACCGTCGCGCCGCCGTCGAGCAGTTCGACCGTGGCCTGGACCTGCTGTTCCTTGACCCCGAGTTCTCCGGCAATGCGCGCCTGGATGGTTAGCACCAAGAAACACCTCTGGGTCGGACGTGAAAGACGGTACCGCCGCGTTGGGCGCGCACCCCGGGCCGCGGATATGAACGGCGCGCCTGTGGGACTTCAAGCTGTTTGTTGGCTTGCGCCGGCAACCCCGCTCGCGGCATCGAAAAGACTTAACCGACGAAGGTGCCACGCGTTGTGCGGGAAGCGACTTTTCCTGTATTCCAACGGCCTTCAGACACGGGTGATAAAATGGCCATTGTGACGACACGAAGCGAGCAGGCCTGCTTCGGCGGGACGATCGGCTTCTACAGCCATCCCTCGACGGAGACCGGCTGCGAGATGAAGTTCTCGGTCTTCGTGCCGCCGAACGCCTCGGCGCGGCCGCTTCCGTCGCTCTACTTCCTTGCGGGCCTCACCTGCACGGAAGAGACCTTCATGATGAAGGCAAATGCCTTGCGCCACGCCGCCGAGCTCGGTCTCGTTCTCGTGGCGCCGGATACCAGCCCGCGCGGCCTCGGCCTGCCGGGCGAGGAGGACGGCTGGGATTTCGGCACCGGGGCCGGCTTCTATCTCGACGCCGAAGCCGAGCCGTGGCGGCTGAACTATCGCATGTACTCCTACGTGACACGCGAGCTGCCGGCGCTCGTCGAGGCCAACTTCCCGGTCGAGGCCGGGCGTCGCGGCGTGTTCGGTCACTCGATGGGCGGCCATGGCGCTCTGGTGGTCGCCCTGAAGAATCCGCAGGCCTACCGGTCGGTCTCGGCCTTCGCGCCGATCTGCAATCCGGTCGGCGTACCGTGGGGCGAGAAGGCGTTCGGAAACTATCTCGGTGCGGATCGGGCGCGCTGGGCGGAGTGGGATGCCAGCCTGCTGATGCGGGACCATCGCTTTCCGGGTTCCGTCCTCGTCGACCAGGGGCTGAAGGACCAGTTTCTCGCGGCGCAGCTCCGGCCCGACGCGCTCGAAGCGGCCGCCGAAAGCTCGGGACAGGAACTGGTCCTGCGGCGGCACGAGGGCTACGACCACTCCTACTGGTTCATCCAGACCTTCATCGCGGACCATATCAAATGGCACGCCGACAGGCTCCGCGCCTGAGAGCGGAACGAAGACGCTCGCGGGCGTTGACCCGGTTCCGCCCTTCGGCTTTATTCCCCGCGCACGACAGTGTGCCCCCGTGGCGGAATTGGTAGACGCGCCTGACTCAAAATCAGGTTCCTCACGGAGTGTTGGTTCGAGCCCGACCGGGGGTACCAATTCGCCTTTCGTCGCGTTGCAAGCGACTGATCTTCCTACAGGTTTCGGTTGGTGGGACAATCGGAAGCTAGGACGACTCGCAGGCCTGTCGGCCTGTCGAGTGAGCGCGGCCATCACGCCCGCGGTGGGGCATGAGGCGATGCGATCGCCCGACAGCGTGATGTTTCCTCTACTGTCGAAAGCAGACATCGCCCCGCTCCCGGGAAATGTCCGCTAAGTGCCAGGTGCGGAATTCGGCGTTGATATCGATTGTGCAGCGCACTTGGTCCGGAACCAGAGCAAAGCGGTATAGCCGTCGGTCATAAATGGCGCGCAATCAGGCGCCATCGCGGTTGCTTGATCAACACCACGACAGCCGCCGTGCCCTGCCCATGTAGCGTTTGACGGTTGCGCACGTTGCAGCTCAGGACCGCTTCGGTCGGCGTGGTCGTTTGGGTCTATGCAGGGATCCCGGTTGCGGGATGATCGCGCGAACATGTTCGCCCAAAATGTCGGTGAAGACCTGTGCGTAGCCTGGCAACCGACGATGGATGCTCCAATAGACCATCAGGTCCATGTCCAGCAGCTGCTCGCGATACACCAACGGGCACACCCGCAAATTATCTGTGTCAAGGCGCGCTGTTGTGGGCAGGATCGCGATGCCGTGGCCAACGCGCGCCAGGGCCTGCAAGGTTTCGGGTGCCATGCTCTCGTGTGCCACGACAGGCTGGACGCGTGCCAGCTGGCATGCGGCCTCAAACTCGCGTCGGGTTCCAAAGGTCGAGCTCAATACCAGCACGGGTCGTTGATGGAGCGCGCAGACGTCGATGACGTCACCCGGCAGATCGAAATGCGATGGGGCAAAGACCGCGACGACATGGCCGGTGGCGATAACCTGGCCCGTCACCGCCGGCCCCACGTTCATACGCATGGACACGATGGCATGCAGTTCTCCACGGCGCAGCATCTCCATTTGATCGAACGAACCGGCTTCCATGACTTCAACTCGGACACGCGGGTAACGTTCAGCGAATTTCTGCAAGAAGCCGGGAAGCAAGTTGGCGGCGGAATGCGGAGTGGCCCCGATGCGCAGCACGCCGCTTTCCGCGTCACGCAAAGAGCGGGCTTGTTCCAAGACATCATCTGCCTGCCTGAGCAGCAGCCGGCAGGATGGCAGAAGCTCCATACCTTCCGTGCTGAGCTCGAGCCGCCGGCCGACCGGGTCGAACAGGCGGATGCCGAATTCCGCTTGCAAGTCCTGCAGCTGGCGTGACAGCGCTGGCTGGGTGATGCGCAGTTTCTGGGCCGCGGCGGAGATGCTGCCGAGCTCTGCGACAGTGACGAAGGTGCACAAGCGCTTCAGATCCACAGGACCATCCTATGCCGAAGTTGCATGGAAATGGCCTATCATTATGCATTTTAATGCCAAGCTTGCATAGCGCAAGAGTGCGTACAGAAGCGACGTGTCGGAACACGTCGCCACGCCAAGGGGAAAGCCATGCTGTCTGACCGTTACGGCAATCGCTTGACCACCACGTCCGCCGCTGCGCGAGGTGCCTATGTCGAGGGCTGCGACCTGATCCTCTCCCAATGGGATGGCGGAGTCGCAGCGTTCGATCGTGCGCTGGCTGCTGATCCCGACTTCCCGCTGGCTCATGCGGGTCGCGCCCGCGCGCTGCAATTGGCGAGCGATATGGCCGGAGCCCGGGCCGCCATCGCCACAGCGAAGGCGTACTCCGACCTGCCTGAGCGCGACGCCAGCCACGTCGAAATGTTCAACCTAATGCTGAATTCGCCCTCGGATGCGCTGGCCCATGTGCGGCGACACGCGGCTCGCTGGCCCACGGATGCCCTTGTGGCCGCCACCGGGACGAACATCTCAGGCCTGTTCGGTATCTCGGGCCGAGCGGATCGGGAGCGAGATCAGCTGGATTTCTTGGCCGCCCTGGCTCCGCATTACGGCAACGATTGGTGGTTCAACGGTCATTACGGCATGGCATTGTCCGAGCTGGGATTCCGGGACCGGGCGCGGCCGCTGATCGAGCGCTCGCTGGCAGATCGGTCACGAAATACCGGCGCCGCGCATGCCTGGGCGCATTATCTTTACGAGGTCAACGATACTACGGCCGCGGTCGCATTCATCCGATCATGGATTGCCGAGACCGAGTTGCCGCGCGGCGCTACCTTGTATGGTCACCTGCATTGGCATTTGGCGCTGGTGCTTCTGGAGCAGGGCAACATCGAGGAAGGGCTGCGCCTGTTCGACAAGGCCTTCGGCGCGGACGATTATCGCGCTCCGCTGTTTGCCAAGATGCTGGATGCTCCGTCCTTCCTTTGGCGGGCGGAGCTGGCTGGGCATCCGCGCGACGCGGCACGCTGGCAGAAGGTGTACGATTTCGCTCACGCAACGTTTCCCAGTCCCGGCTTCAACTTCATCGACTGGCATGTGGCACTGGCCGACGCGGTTCATGGCAACGATGTCGAACCTCGCGTACGACAGATCGAGGCTCTGATCGAGGCCGGCCGCTATCCTTCCGGCGCGACCGTTCCAGCCGCTGCTCGCGGCTTCGCCGCTTTCGAGCGCGGCGACTATCCGGCCGCAATCACCGCTCTGGAATCGATGGTCGACGAGCGGGTGCGTATGGCCGGCAGCCGGGCGCAACTCGACCTTGTAGAGTTCACGTTGCTGAAGGCGTATCTGGCGTCAGGCCGGAACGAGAACGCACGCCGGCTGATGTCGAAACGACGGCCTGGGCCAACCGGCATCCCGGTTGCTGGCATCGAGGCACTGGTTGCTGCCTGACCTCGCGCTGAGGTTGCCCGTCTCGTATCCTTCTCTGCCGTGGCCACGAGGCATTGCATTATCGCCGAATGTCCGCTGGGAGCAGCACAACGACATGACCTGGGCCGAGATTGTTGCAGCGCAACAAGTCCGCTCTGGGTCACAAGCAGACGTGACGGCGTGTCGGTGTCATGTCCGCTTTGCCCTCGAAAGCGGACATCGTTCCACGCAGAGGGCTTGGTCTACTCGTTGGCCGAGGTGGGACACCGAGAATTGGAACGCCTTGAAATCCAAAGAGAACCACGAGTGTCTCACTTGCTGGCAACGTATTGATCTTGTTGACCTGTCGCGCTCCGACCGGGGGTACCATCGCGCCTGAAACGCCGCCCGACGTAGGGCGGGTCGGTCATCGGGCCGCGCGTTGCAGTTCGGCGTCGGCCTGGAGATGTCTCGCGGCGCGATCTACCCGCCGGCGACCTCCTGGAGAGGCGACGAAGCCATCAGCTCGCGGCCTTTGCGCAGTCGCTAGACCATCACCACCTTGCCGGTGGGCAGGTCGTAATAGGCGCCGACGACCTTGAGCTTACCGGCCGCGACCATCTCGCCCAGGATCGGCTTCTCGGTCTGCAGGCGGCGAACGTTGGCCTGGACATTGGCGACCACCGCGCGCTGCGGGAGGTCGGCGCCCGGTGTCTTGAGGACCGGCTCGATACCGGGCTTCATGGCGCGAACGAGGTCGGCGATGTGACCGGGCAGTGTGTTGCCCTTCTGCAGCGCCTCGACGGTGGCGTTCACGGCGCCGCAGTTCGTGTGACCCAGCACCATGATCACCTTCGTGCCCAGCACGGCGGCGCCGTATTCGAGACTGCCCAGCCCGTCCGGCGTGACGAAGTTCCCGGCGACGCGAACGATGAAGAGTTCGCCCGGCGCCTGGTCGAACGCCAGCTCCGGCACGACACGCGAGTCGGCACAGCCGAGGATGGCGGCGAAGGGCGCCTGGCCCTGGCTGCGCGCGGCACGGCCGGCGGAGAAATCACGTTCCGCCAGCTGGCCGGACGCGTAGCGCGCGTTGCCCTCCATCAGACGGGCGAGCGCCGCATCGGGCGTCTCGGCCGACCGGACCGGCTGGGCCATGGCCGGGCTCGCCGCGACCGCACCGATCGCAGTCATGGCGGCGAGACCGCCCATTCCCGAAAACAAGCCACGACGTGACAGGCAAACGTTGCACATGAGTCTCTCCCCATAGAAATCGGCAGCGTAGTTACACTAAGATCCTGTGCAATGATACTCAAGGCATAGCTGAGAGCAGGAAATCAGCTACGCCGTAAGGACAAGACGCCAACCCGGACTTCTGTCACGCGAAGGTCCCTTCGATTCCGGTGACGGGAAGGCGATCCGGACCTGCGCGTCGCACCGCCGCCAGGCACCGAGCCTCGGCATCGCGTCCGGCGGCCAGGTACGCTCGCAGCAACGTCGCTTCCACCAGATCGCCCTGCGCGCGGCTGCCGCCGATACGTTCCCGCTCGGGCAGCATCGGTTCGATCAGGTCGATCGCCGTCGCATGATCACCGCGCTGGTAGGCCGCGAAGGCGCGGGCTACGGTGGGGATGACGGATCCGGACGGATAGCGTCCGGCGCTCGCCAGCTCCTCGATGGCCTTGATCCAGCCGTCGAGTGCGGCGTCGTCGCCGGTGGCGGCGTAAGTCAGCGCGACATGCCAGTCGGCGAGAGACATGCCGGGGCGCGGCAGCTTCTCGCGCGCATAGTCCTTGAGCTTGGCCCAGCGCGCGGGATCGCGGGGATGGCCCGCCAGTTCCGAGCGCCACAGGAAGGCCGCGGAATCGGAGAGCTTCTGGTGAATGGCGCCGCGATGATCGTCGGCGCAGAACGCCTCGGTGTAGAGGCGAAGCCCGTCCTCCAGGTTCCCGGCGTGCAATTCGAACACACCGAGATGCCAGTTGAGGTGGCCGAACAATCCGCCGCCGCGATCGTAGATCGGCAGCCAGTCGCGCAGGAAGGCGATGCCCGCGTCCCGCTCTCCGGTTTCGTAACAGAGATGGGCGAAGGCATGCGCGCCATACGCGTTGCGCCGGTACCGGGCCAGCGAGCGCTCGATCATCGGACGCGCTTCGTCATGCCGCCCGATCTCCGACAGCGCCATCCCGCGATGAGCCTCGAACCACCAATCCTCGCCGTAGTGCGGGGCGAGGCCATCGAGAAAGTCGGTGAGGTCCTGTTCGCGGCCGGACAGGCCGGACATCCCGATCAATCCGCCCTGGTTGGCGGCGAGGCTGAGCACCAGCGCGTCGCGCGGCCAGGTCTGCACATGGGCGCGTAGCGCGGCCAGTGCGGCGACCGGCTGGCCGGCGAACAGGGAACGAAAGACCTCGATCTGGCTCCGCTCCCGCGCCGAGACTCCGTCAGCGAGGGAGGAAGCCATGGCGAGATCCGCGCGCATCGCCTCCAGCTTTCCGGCGAGCTGGGACGCCCGGGCCCGGCCGATATAGCCCAGGGCGAAAGCCGGATCGGCGGCGATGGCGCGGTCGAACGCTGCAGCCGCCCCTGGGTAAACCGTCAGCAGAAGGTCCACACCGTCGACGTACGCATCGCGCGCGGCGGCGTTCGTCGTGGAGACGGCGAGGCCATAGCGATCTGTCAGCATGTCATCACCAAAACCACAATTGGCTCTCGAAATCCCACGACGGGCACGACGAGCGAGACCGTGCGCCAGTGGAAGGGAGCATTCAAGGTGCGTCTCCGAATCATGCAGCCCGTGCCGTCGTTGCCGCCGCCAGCACCATCGCCGCGCACTTCTCGCCGATCATGATGGTTGGAGCATTGGTGTTGCCCGATGTAAGCGTCGGCATGATCGAGGCGTCGGCGATCCGGAGGCCGGTCAGTCCATGG
>JABMNB010000175.1 GCA_013205335.1 Rhodospirillales bacterium | reverse complement strand
GAGACTCCCGACGGTCCTTCCTGGGTCGCGTCGCTGCTGGCGATACAGTCTGGAACGGTCTCCGGGGAGGTCGTGCTCGCCCGAGCCGATACTCCAGGCCGCCGCGCCGAAGCATTGTATCAACTCGGCGTGGCAGCCCATGGCCGGGACCCGTCTGCTGCTCGTTCATACTGGCAGCAGGTACTGGACAATGGTCTTCCGACGCTCGTGGAATATGCTGCTGCCCGCAATGAGTTGTCGCGTTCTGCTTCCTGAGTGATCGCCTGTCCCGCGAGGTACCATGTTTTCCGTCATCCTCTATGGCCGCAACGACACACACGGCTATAACCTCCACAAACGGGCGGCCATCAGCTTCAATGCAATTGCTGAGGTGATGTCGGATCCGGACGACGAGATTCTCTTCGTCGACTACAATACGCCGGACGATCATCCGACCTTTCCCGAGGCGATCCACGACACGCTCACGGAGAAGGCCAAGAAGGTCTTGCGGATATTGAGGATTCGCCCGGAACAGCACGCGCATCTCAAGTCCAGGACCCACCTGGTTGCGCTGGAGGCCCAGTCGCGCAACGTGGCATTGCGGAGGTCCAACCCGAGGAACCGTTGGATCCTCTATACGAACACGGACATGCTGCTGGTGCCGCGGACGGAAGGCGAATCGCTCAGCGATATCCTGGGAGCGGTTCCCGACGGCTTCTATCAGATCCCGCGCTTCGAGTTGCCGGAGATGCTGTGGGAGGCGGCATTCGACCGCCGGGATCCGGTGGGCAACCTCGCCAAGCTGCGGGAATGGTCGGTGCGCTATCATCTCAATCAGGTCGTTCATAATTTCATGCCGATGAAATATGACGCCTTGGGAGATTTTCAGGCCGCGCTGCGCGAGGACATGTTCGCCATCCATGGTTTCGACGAGTCGATGCTGCTGGGGTGGCATTGCGATTCGAACCTTGCCGCTCGTCTCGCCCTCTATCGCGGACGAGTAGACACCCTGATCGACAAGTTGTTCGGCTATCACTGCGATCATACCCGCGTCGCGGCGGCCAACAACAAAGGCCGGCAGACCCGGATGAACGACCAGGATCACTACATCTGGAACGTGTCGACCCCGTACGTGCCTGAGCAGGCCGACAACTGGGGCTGGCCGGACGTCGAGATCGAGGAAGTGAGGCTCGACCGTGAGACATCCTACCAGCGCTTCACCGCGGGCCTCGATGCGGCTCTCAAGCCGGCTACGCTGCCGTACACGTCGACCAGCCTCGAATGGTATCTTTACGACGATCTGACGTACGATATCGATCATACGTTGCCCTTTGTGGCCGATCAGATGCTGACCTATCCGCGCTCGACATCGGTCATGCTCGTGGCAACGCGCGGCGTGTTTGTCGAACGATTCGTGACCGCGTGGAAGGCGATGGGCTTTACAGGTCCGGTCCTGGTGCCGAACGAATGCGAAGGACTTCCGTCAGATCTGCCGGGAGAGGAAAGGGGCTCTTTCGAAGAACTGTTGCCGAAGGCGGAGATGTTCATTTTCGAATTCGGCTTGGCAACCCAGCATGCGGACGAACCTGTCCGGACGGGACGGCTGGCCGGACCGCTGGATGCCAAGCGGCTCAAGGTGGTGGCGAAGTTCTTCCGACAGGCTGCCTCGACGGAGGCGGAGACGCGGCCCCCTGGGCGACGGACTCCGCGGCGCTTCGTCGGCGTGAACGTCATCTACAACAAGTTCTGGCCGCTTTTCACGGATTACGTGGGCGCCAACATCAACCCGTTCTGCAGTCAGGTTCTCGCGGGATTGCCCCGCAACGATCCGAGCATTCGCGGCAAGGTACTGCGCTTCCGGGGACGACGCGCGATCTAGGCGCGGCGATCAGAAGTGCGGGCCGCTGATCCGGGCAGCGCCCGTCCTCGGCAGGCCGCAGCTGCGAATTACCGTAGGTTCAAGGGTCGCTCGAAGCATGACAAAGCCCGCACGAAGCGGGCTTTGTCGTTCTGATGATGTGAGAGCCGACCTAGCGGCCGGACCCCAGATACAGCAGGTCGGCAACCTCTTCGAACTTCTCGGCGGGCAGAGTGCGCCACAGGTCCAGCACGGTCAGGCGCTGGCCGTCGCGCTTGCACCAGGCCGGGGCGATCTCCTTGTACTGCGGCCAGCCCGTCGCGACGATCAGAAGGTCGCATTCGCGCACCGCGCCCTCGATCGAGGAGGCGCCGACCACCTTGTCGCCCAGCACGGCCATTGCCGCTTCCTGGGCCAGCGGATCGTGCACGGTCACGACGTAGCCGGCATCGGCCAGCCGGGCGGCGAGCTTCACGCTATGGCTTTCCTCGACCACCGGTGTGTGCGGCTTGTAGGAGAGGCCGAGGATGGCGATGCGCGTCCCGGCCTTGGCGAACTTCGCAACCAGGGTCGAGAGGCGCTCGACCTGGAAGTTGTTGATGCGGTCGGTCGCTTCGGCGACGTCGGCGCGGGCGCCGATCTTGCGGGCGAAGGCGGCGAAGGCCACGTTGTCGCGCGGGAAACAGGGGCCGCCGTAGCCCATCGCGCCCTTGAGATATTTCGCCCCGATGCGGGTGTCGGCGCCCAGCGCCTTCGTCACCGCATCGACGTCGGCGCCCGGGATCCGGTCGCAGATGTCGGCCAGCATGTTGGCGTAGGAGATCTTGGTGGTGACGTAGGTGTTCACCGAGATCTTGGTGAGTTCGGCGTTCACGAAGTTCATGCGCTGCACCGGCGGCTTGTTCTCGCACATCTGCAGGTAGATGGTCTGCAGCACGTCGCCGGCCTTGGTGTCGCTCTCGCCGATCAGGATCGAATCGGGGAACAGCATGTCGCGCACGACGCTGCCGAGCGCGATGAATTCCGGATTATAGCAAAGGCCGAGGTCTGGGCCGACCATGCGGCCGGAGGCGGCCTCGAGGGCCTTCTTGATCTCGGTGCCGGTCGTGCCGGGCATCACCGTGCTGGTGATGACGACCATGTGATAGCCCTTCTTGTTCTTCAGGGCCTTGCCGAGCGTGTCCATGGCCTGGAGCACGAAGCGGTTGGAAAAGAAGCCGGTGCTGTCCGACGGCGTCGGCACGATCACGAAGCTGGCATCGCTTTTCTGGACAGCCTCGTTGGCGTCCATGGTCGCCGTCAGGCGCTCCCTGTTCGCGGCGATCAGCTCGTTGAGCTGCGGCTCGACGATCGGCATCTTGCCGGCGTTCATCGCATCGACGAGCGTCTTGTTCACATCGAGGCCGATCACGCTGAACCCGCGGCTGGCGAGCACCGCCGCAAGGGGGGCACCGAGCTTGCCGAGACCAACGACCGAAACGCGAGGCAGAGTTCCTGATGTCATTTCCATGTCCGTTTTGAGGGCCGGTACTGATACTGGTGACGGCGGCCGGATGTCACCCCGATTTTGTACGGGCCAGCGGGCTAAAGAGCGCTTGCGCGGTCCCGTCGCAGGGGCGAAGAATCATCGCCGATCAGGCGATTAGGCAGGGGAATCTGGATGAAAGTGGAGTTTTTGGCCTTTCCGAAGGCCTTTGCGGGCAATGTGGCGGTGTTCGTCGGGGCCGACAAGCAGCTCCTGGCGACCGCCCAGTCCGTCGATGCCAAAGCAGGCGGCGCCGTCGCCCGCGCCTTTGAAGGCGGCCGGTTCACCGGCGCCAAGGGACAGACCCTGACCGTCCTGGGCCATTCCGGCGAGATCTCACGTCTTCTGCTGTTGGGCGTCGGCAAGGGCCGGGAACTCGATGCCCGAGCAGCCGAGGGCCTGGGCGGCGTGATCGCCGCCGAAGCCAATGCCGCCGGGCACCTGGCCGTTACTGTCGTCGTCGACGCGGTGAAGGGCAGCCGTCTGTCGCCCGGCGAGATCGCGGCGCACATCGCGCTGGGCGCCCGGCTGCGCTCCTATCGTTTCGACAGGTACAAGACCAAGGACAAGCCGGAGCAGAAGCTTTCGCTCGAGCAACTCACAATCGTCCTCGCCGGCCCCGCGGAGGCACGAAAGGCCTATGGCCAGCTCGAGCCGGTGGTCGATGCGGTGTTCCTCGCCCGTGACCTGGTGAGCGAGCCCCCCAACGTGCTCTATCCCGTGGAGTTCGCCCGACGCGCAAAGGAGCTCAGCAAGCTCGGCGTCAAGGTCGAGATCCTGGGTGAAGCCCAGATGAAAAAACTCGGCATGGACGTCCTGCTGGGCGTGGGGCAGGGCAGCGAGCGCGAGTCGCAACTTCTCGTGATGCAATGGATGAACGGTCCGAAAGACCAGGCGCCCGTCGCTCTGATTGGCAAGGGCGTGTGCTTCGATAGCGGCGGCCTTTCGCTGAAGCCGGCCGGCGGCATGGAAGACATGAAGTGGGACATGGGCGGCGCCGGTGCCGTGACAGGAGCCATGAGCCTGATCGCCGGCCGCAAGGCGAAGGCGAATGTCATCGCGGTCTGCGCCCTCGTCGAGAACATGCCGGACGGCAATGCCCAGCGTCCGGGCGACGTCGTGAAGTCGATGTCGGGCCAGACGGTAGAAGTCATCAATACCGATGCCGAGGGTCGCCTGATCCTGTGCGACGCCATGTGGTACGCGCAGGAGAAGTTCAAGCCGCAGGCGATGATCGAGCTGTCGACGCTCACCGGCGCGATCATCGTGGCGCTCGGTCACGAGCGCGCCGGCCTGTTCTCCAACAATACGCAGCTCTCCAACCGCCTGCGGACCGCAGGTTCGGCGATCGGCGAGAAGCTGTGGCGCATGCCGCTCGGCCCCAAGTACGACAAGCTGATTGATTCCGAGATCGCGGACATGAGGAACGTCGGCGGGGGCCGCGACGGCGGCTCGATCACGGCGGCGCAGTTCCTGCAGCGCTTCGTGCAGGACGGCGTTGCCTGGGCGCATCTCGATATCGCCGGCGTCGCCTGGGGCAAGGGCGACAGCACGACACCCAAGGGCGCCACGGCCTTCGGCGTTCGCCTGCTCGACCGGCTCATCGCCCAGAACTACGAGCGCTGATCAACCGATGGCGACCGAGGTCAATTTCTATCATCTGACCCGGTCTTCACTGGAAGACACGCTGCCCCGCCTGCTGACGAAGACCCTGCAGGCGGGAGAGCGGGCCGTGGTGTTGCTGGGATCGCAGGAACGGGTGGATGCGTTGAATACCCATCTCTGGACCTACGATCCCGACGGCTTCCTGCCGCACGGTGCGGCCCGTGACGGCGACGCCGACCGCCAGCCGGTGTGGCTGACGCATCTCGATGAGAATCCAAACGGCGCAGCCTTTCTCTTCGTCGCGGATCGGGCGAAGTCGGAGAAGGTCGGCGACTACAAGCGCTGCTTCGAACTGTTCGACGGGCGCGACGACACCGCCGTAGCCGACGCGCGCGATCGCTGGAAGGCTTACAGGACGGCAGGCCATGCCGTGGCCTATTGGCAGCAGACGGACACCGGCGGCTGGGAGAAGAAGGCGTAGCTAGCGGCTGTCGCGTGGTCTCGAGAAGGCCCGCCAGGCGGCGGCGAGACGCTCGCGCAGCGGGATCGGCCCTTCGGGACGATAGAAGTCCGGCGGATCGGATTCGAAGCGGGCCATGTAGCTTCGATAATCCAGCGGCCCGACACGATCGCCCTGGGCCTGCGCCGCGAGCACATCGAGGCTGCGGTCGACATCGATCACCGGCTTCACTCTGTCCCGGCAGCCGAGCAGAAGCTCGGCGGCGGCATCGGGAACGTCCCAGGCCGACAGGATCGCCGCCAGCTTGGCCACTTTCTCGCCGGTGAGGCCATCAACTCTCGCCGTGCCGT
>JABMNB010000174.1 GCA_013205335.1 Rhodospirillales bacterium | reverse complement strand
GCAGCCCGTGCCGTCGTTGCCGCCGCCAGCACCATCGCCGCGCACTTCTCGCCGATCATGATGGTTGGAGCATTGGTGTTGCCCGATGTAAGCGTCGGCATGATCGAGGCGTCGGCGATCCGGAGGCCGGTCAGTCCATGGACGCGCAGTTCGGAATCGACCACGGCGCGCGCGTCGCTGCCCATCTTGCAGGTGCCGACCGGGTGATAGGTCGTCTCGGCATTGTTGCGCACCCATTCGAGCAGCTCGGCGTCGCTCTGGAGATGGGCGCCGGGCGCGATCTCCTCGCCGGTGACCTCCTTGAGCGGCGAGGTCGCCATCAGCTCGCGGCCTTTGCGCAGGACGGTCACGATGCCGGCACGATCGTGCTCGGTGGACAGGAAGTTGAAGCGGATCGCCGGCGGCTCGGCGGGATCGGCCGACTTGATGTGGACCGAGCCGGTGCTCTCCGAACGCAGCACGTTCACGTTCATGGTGATGCCCTTGCGGGCCGAGACGCGGCGCTCCTTGCCGACCATCTCGTAGAGGAAGGGCGCGATCGAGATGGTGGCGTCGGGCGAGTCGAGCCCCACGCGCGTGCGGAAGTAGAGGCGGATGGGCACCGAGGTCGAGGCCAGGAAGCCTTCACGGAACATCGCGTACTTCAGCGCCTCGCGAGCCAGCCGCCAGCCGCGCGCATTGTCGTTGAAGGTCAGGTTCTTGCCGGTGATTTCGAACTTCATGCGGGGCGAGTAATGGTCGCGCAGGTTCTCGCCGACGCCTTGCAATTCGTGCACCGGCGCGATGCCGAGCGCGCGCAGCCGCTCGCCCTGGCCGATGCCGGAGAGTTCCAAGAGCTTGGGCGAATTGATCGAGCCGCCGGAGACGATGACCTCGAGCGTGGCCCGCGCTTCGCGTTTCTCGCCGTTGATCGAATAGCGCACGCCGACGCAGCGCTTGCCCTCGAGGAGGAGGGACTCGGCGATGGCGCCCTGGTCGATCTGGAGATTGGCGCGCGCGCGGGCGGGATCGAGATAGCAGAAGGCGGTGCTCTGGCGGCGGCCCTTGGTGATCGTCACCTGGGACATGCCGATCCCTTCCTGCGAGGCGCCGTTCTGGTCGGGATTGTACGGCAGGCCCATCTTCTCGGCCGCCTCGATCATCTTCTCCAGCAGCGGCACCTTGTTGCGCGGCGTGTGGGTGACGGGGAGGATCCCGTCGCGGCCGCGGAATTCGTCGGAGCCGCCCTCGAACCGCTCCATGCGCTTGAAGATCGGCAGCACGTCCTGAAAGCTCCAGCCGCGATTGCCGAGCTGCGCCCAGTGGTCGTAGTCCTGCGACTGCCCGCGAATGTAGACCATGCCGTTGATCGAGCTGGAGCCGCCCAGCATACGGCCGCGCGGCACCGCGATGCGGCGCCCGCCCGAGCCTTCGTCGGGTTCGGACTCGTAGCACCAGTTGACCGCCGGATCGTCGATCATCTTGGCGACGCCGACCGGCACCTTCGACCAGAAGAAGTTCGAGCCCTGGGTGCCGGCTTCGAGCAGCAGGACGCGATGCGCGCCGCTCTCCGTCAGCCGGCTGGCGACGACCGCGCCCGCGGACCCGGCACCGACGACGATGTAGTCATAGGTCGAGTCTCTCTGCATTTTGGTTCTCCCTTGCTGGAAGGGGAGCAGGCCGCATGGGGACTGACAAGTCTCGGTGCGTGCGAAACCGACCCGCTGTTTCGCCAATGGGAATGCCGCACGTCTGCGTCTGGGGTTCGGCATCAATGTTGCTGTATGATCGGGGCCGTCACTCCAGTTCGAGGCGCGACCCCATGCACGTCAGAAAGCACACCCGAAAAAATTTCCTGAGGTTGGGCCTGGCCGCTGCGGCGACCGCGGGGCTTCCCCGGTTCGCCGGCGCACAGGACGCCTATCCCGACAAGCCGGTGCGGGTCGTCGTCTCCTATGGCGCCGGGGGCGCGATCGACGTCGTCGCGCGCATCGTGGCCGAGCACATGACCGGCACTTTCGGCAAGACGGTGCTGGTCGAGAACAAGCCGGGCGCCGGATCGACGATCGCCGCGGAGCTGATCTCCCGCGCCGCGCCGGACGGTTACAATCTCCTGGTCACGGGCATGGCGCATTCGGTCATCCCCCAGCTCTTCCCGCAGGTGACGTTCGACCCGGCGACGGCGTTCCAGCCGATCAGCCATCTCGGCCTCATGCCGTTCGTGCTCGCGGTGCACCCCTCGGTGCCGGCCACCGACTACAAGAGCTTCATCGCTTACCTGAGGGCCCATCCCGGCACCGTGAACTGCGGCTCCGCCGGTCCCGGCAGCTCGGCCGATCTCGGCCAGATGCTGCTGGCCAAGCTCGAGAACGTCGAGTTCACGCGCGTGCCCTATCGCTCGACGCCGGCGGCGATGAGCGATCTCGTCGCCGGCCGGGTCGGCTTCATGATGGATTCGCAGAACGTGCTGGTGCCGCATGTCAGGAGCGGCGCGGTGCGCGCCTTCGCCGTGTCGTCGCTAGACCGCTCGCGCCTGGTGCCCGAGGTCCCGACGCTCGACGAACTCGGCCTCAAGGGCTTCGAGGTCGGCAGCTGGCAGGCCATGCTGGCACCGGCGAAGACGCCGCGCCCCGTCGTCGACCGCATCGTCAAGGCGGTCGAGGCCGCGCTGAACGATCCCGCCATCCGCGCCCGCTACATCGAGCTGGGCTACAATCTGCCGCAGAAGACCGGCCCCGAGGCGCTGTCGGCCTTCCTCGCGGCCGAGGCGGCCAAGTGGGGGCCACTGGCCAAGGCCACCGGCACCGGCGGCTGATCCGCACAAGAATGGTTTAGTGTCAGGGAAGAATACCTGGAAGGGACCAGACGGTTGAGCACGCTGAGCCAGGCAAAGGTCGACGCCTTTCATCGCGACGGCTACTTCGCACCCGTCGACGT
>JABMNB010000173.1 GCA_013205335.1 Rhodospirillales bacterium | reverse complement strand
CGTGCTGCAGCAGTACAAGTCGCTGCAGGACATCATCGCCATTCTGGTCATGGACTAGCTCTCGGAAGAGGACAAGCTGGTCGTGAGCCGCGCCCGCAAGATGCAGCGCTTCCTCAGCCAGCCGTTCCACGTGGCCGAAGTGTTCACCGGCACGCCCGGCGTGTTCGTGAAGCTCGAGGACACGATCAAGGCCTTCAAGGGCATCCTCGCCGGCCAGTACGACGATCTGCCGGAGCCGGCCTTCTACATGGTCGGCACCATCGAAGAGGCCGTTGCCAAGGCTAAGAAGCTCGCCGCCGAGGTGGCGTAAGCACATGGCCAAGGTCTCCTTCCGTCTGGTGATGCCCGAGCGCGAGTTGCTCGCGACCGAGGCCGACATGGTCGTCGTCCCGGGCAGCGAAGGCGACTTCGGCGTCCTGCCGGGCCATGCGCCGCTGATCTCGACCGTCCGTTCGGGCGTGCTCGAGGTCTATCAGAACAGCAAGGTCGAGCAGCGCTTCCTGGTGGCCGGCGGTTTCGCCGAGGTCACGCCCGAGCGTTGCACGGTCCTGGCCGACGAGGCCGTGCCCTTTGAAGAGGTCACGGTCGCGCAGCTCGACGAGCGCGAGCGCGTGGCCCGCAACGACATCACCGAGGCTTCGACGCCCGCCGAGAAGGCCACCGCCGAGAAGAACCTGGCGATTGCCCAGGATCTGAAGCGCGCGCAGGTTTTCTACGCCAGCCAGTAATTACAGCGCTACTGCGCACTTCTCCGTCGAAAAGTGCACCGGCCGGCCATTGCAAGCCGGGCCGGAGGTAGCTCTATTACGCTTAGGCGACAACTCGCCGAGGGTGCTCGTGCATGGGTAATTGGACACTCGAGACGATCGACTGGGATCGCTTCGACGCGTCGAAAGTGGATCCGGAGATTCTCCGCAACATCAAGGCTGCGGCCCTGGTGGAGAGGAACGGCGGCGACTACGGAATCTATCTCGGCCGCGTCTTCGCCGAAGATCCTGCGTTCATGAGTGCCGTCGACAACTGGGTGGTCGAGGAAGTCCAGCACGGCATGGCGCTCGGCCGCTGGGCCCGGCTTGCCGATCCGTCGTGGGATTTCGATGCCGCCTTCGAGCGCTTCCGGACCGGCTACAAGCTGCCCCTCCATGTCAGCGAATCGGTGCGCGGCAGCCAGGCCGGCGAGATGATCGCCCGCTGCATCGTCGAGACCGGCACCAGCTCCTATTACAGCGCTCTCAAGGATGCGACCCAGGAGCCGGTGCTAAAGCAGGTCTGCCAGAAGATCGCGGCCGACGAGTTCCGTCACTACAAGCTGTTCTATGAGCATCTCAATCGCTGCCTGAAGCGCGACCAACTCAATCGCTGGGCGCGTCTGCGTATCGGCTGGGGACGGCTGGCCGAGAGCGAGGACGACGAACTGGCCTACGCCTATTTCGCCGCCAACGAGCCGGTGGACGCGGTCTACGACCGCAAGCGCAACATGCAGGCCTATGCGCGGCGCGCCTATCCGCTCTACCGGCAGACCCACGTGCAGCGCGCCATCGCGATGGTGCTGAAGACGGTCGGGCTGGAGCCGCAGGGCCGCCTCAACAGGCTGATGACGCGTGCCGGCCTGTGGTTCCTGCGCCGCAACGCCGCCAGGCTGGCGGCGCAGGGGGCTTAGTATAAGTCAAAACCAGGCTGCTTCGACCTGAAGGGTTGTACCGGTTTCCGGCAGGAAAATGCTGGGCGCCAGAAGCCTCGTTGTGTGGTTGTGCAACGCTGGCGACAAACATCACCCAGCCTCTCCGGATCAAGAATGGCGTACGGCGGCGGCGAGAGCGCCGGCTCCTTTTTCCGAGAGCGAGACACGCAAACTACCGCTAGCCGAGGCGCCGAAGTGCGCCAGTCCCTCTGCCACGAGCTTCTCGACTATTTCGGCGATTTGGCTGCGCGCGATGCCGGCATCCCGGGCAATGCCGGTTTGTGTTCTTTGGGGCAGCCTACTCAAGGCTCGGAGGACGGCCAGTTCATCAGTTGTCAGAGTAGCCGCTAATCTCTCGTCTTCGGCACTCGTCGCTAAAGCTTCCAGCCCGCCGCTCAGCCTCGCCTTGACCGCAGGAGGATGAAGCTGCTCGGCACTCTCTTCGGAAAGTTCAATCGCTTCGAGAGCCTGCGAGGCCGCAGCTTTGGCTTCCTTGCTGGCGGCGTCCGCCTTGCCGTCGAGGCGCTGCATGTCCCTCTGCATTTGTAGTATCCGGGTCGACACTGAATCCAGGAAGGCCTTCGAGGCGAAGCCAGCCACGACGCAGAAGCCAATCAGCACCAGAGCGTCGGGAAAGGCCGTGCCCTTCTCCCATCCGTCGAATACTGCTTTGACCAGTGCGCTTTGCGCCAGGCTGAGGAATAACGGTACGACAAATGCTGTGATCGCCCCCGCAATCACGAATCGCATAGCCTCCGGATACTGCTCCCGACCGTCGCGCGATGCGGTAAGCAACAGGTAGTTCGCCCAACCACCGCCCGCTCCAGCCAAAGCGATAGCGCAGATCAGGATCAAGAGACTGGTCATCCCAAGCTTCTCTCTAATTGCCCATAGCTATTGGTATAAGATAAGGTATATTTTGCAACCAATAGTTATTCAGCAGTGAGAATGGGCCTGAAGCAAGGCTCACAGGCCGCCGTTGCTCTTCCTTCGATGGTATGGTTGTATCATATGGGAGAATTACACAATGCGGCTGGTTAATCCAGAGCTCAGCGCCTTCCTGCAGGCGGGTTATGATGCGTTTGATCCCGGCGCGCTAAGTGGCGTCGTGCTGGAACGCTTCGGGCTTCAATACACAAATCTCACTACTGATAAGGTAGACTTCAAGGAGCAATTTCGGAACGTTCATCGATACTTCCATCATCGGAATATGGTCGAGCAGTTGGTCGTGGCCTTGCGGGATACCCGGCCAGCGGATCCCGTATTCGCAGCCGTCGCCGACTCGCTTGGCTTCGCCCATTTGCCGGCGCAAGGCCTGGAAGTCCTGGTCCGGCCGGTTGGCACACCCTATCAGGACGTTGCGGCCTTTCGCGGCCATCTGTCAGCGATCGAGGCGGCCGTCTGCCAGGTCCAAACGCCGAATGCCCTGGGCACTGGGGTCCTCATCAGCGCTTCGCATGTGCTTACAAACCACCACGTCGTGGCAAGCGTCCTGCGGGCCGACGGCAGTCTCTCGGGAACGGTCACCTGCCGTTTTGACCACAAGACCAATGAAAAGGGCTTCAAGACTCCGTCTGTCGATGTGAAGGCGGTGTCGGTGGCCGCCTCAAGTCCGCACGCGCCGGAAGATCAGGTGGCGGGTGGCATCAACACGGCGCTGGACAGGCTCGACTACGCCATCCTCAAGCTGCCACGGGCTGTTGGCACCGAAGCCATCGTCGCGGGGGGTGAGCCACGCGGCTTTGCCCCGCCGGATTCCCGCCCAGAAGCGCTCGGCGGACAGGAAGGATTGGTCATCCTCCAGCATCCCGGCGGGAAGGCGATGAAGATCGACATTGGCGCCATCACGAAACTCGATCCGACGCGCATTCGCCACAGCGTCAACACCGAGCCAGGCTCGTCCGGCGCACCGGTCTTCGATGCTGGCTTGAACCTCGTAGCCTTGCATCATGCCGGCCATAGCGACTGGCCCGCTGCCAACCTCGGCTACAACCAGGCGATCCCCCTGCGGCTGATCCGTGATGACCTTCACACCAAAAATGTGGTGCTGTGATGGGAATCCTGCTCCGCTCGGAGATTAGGGCCTTAGTCGAGTGGGCTAGGACCTATGAGCAAGACGAAATAAACGGATTCCTTGAAAGCAATTTTTATACGTCTCTCGTCGACATCGTTAAATTGCCAGCGATTCGGCCGGTGTGGTCGGTCGGGGTTGCCCAATGGGTCGACGCCAGGAACGACGCGGCGAGTGCCAGCGCTTTCCTGATCGAGGCCGAGCGAGACCGGTCGGCGATTCCTGGCGCGCCGATGTTGAGGAGTGCGATCGCCCGGTTGGCCTTCGTAGTTGAGCGAGAGGAACTTGCCGGCCCGCCCTACGAAGCGCGTCTGATCAAGGGGGTGCCAGTCGTCAACCGCACTCAACTGCGCGCCCACTTGGAGCAGTTGACGCTAGGCCACGAAGTGCCTGTCGTCGTGGTCCAGGGTGAGAGCGGATTGGGGCGCAGTCATTCCTGGCACCTGATCAAGCACGTCTCGACGAAGTCCGGCCTCGCCGATTTCGTCAAGGTAGACATGGTCGAGCAGATCCTCGAGAAGCAGACGGCTAAGGACGTATTCGAGCTTTTGACTAGGCGAACCGGGTTGACGGACGGAAAAGCCGTTTCGGTCGACGGAGTCACCGCAGCGACCTTGGGTGCCCGCTACGCCAGCGAGTTCGCCGAGCGCCTGCGGAACGCCATGCCCGGTCGCCCTCGACCGCTCTGGATCGTGCTCGACAGTATCGACCGGCCGATCGAGGAGCCCCTCAAGCACTTCATCCACGCGCTCGCGTCGACTGCGGCGGAACATGAGCTTAGCAATTGCACGCTGTTCTTGCTTGGGCCGGCGGGTGACTTCGCGCCCCAGGACTATTATGTGCAGATTCGCCGGGAGTCCCTCACCGGCTTCCTCTTTCCGGAGATCGAGGACGCCTGCACCAGGATGAACGAGTTGGGTGCCCAGCGATTAGATCCGGCCGACCTAACGATGTTCGTTGACGAGCTTCGCCAGAAGGTCATGCCGCTGAGTGGCCGTGCCCTGTGTTCAGCCGTGTGTGAAGGGCTTGTCACCTTGCGTCAGCGAGTGCAGGCATGACCGCTAAATTTGATTCTTTGGCGCAGTCACTTGGTCGTCTCTCCGAGGCAGGGCCGGCACGTGATCTCTGGGCGAGGGCGGCGGTACAGGAGCGCTTCACGGTCGAAACTCTGCTGACGGACTGGTTCGCGGCCAAGGATACAGTGAGCGCGGACGATGAGGGCGCTGCTACCACGGCCGCTCTCGACCTTAGGGAACTGGCCGTGCCGGCGCTCGATGCGGATGGTAAGGACGCGCTGCGGTTGGCACCCAACCTGCGATATCAAATCCTTCAGAATGTCGGGGTAGAGGCAGCTAGCCAGGCTCTCCAGGCCATCCCAGTGCAACAGGTCACCAGTGCGGAGACATTGTTCAGGGACTTACTGGCAGGCGAGCAGGCCAATCCGGACAAGGACGACCGCCAGCGCCTCTATCAGTTATCGACTATCGCCGATTGGGCTGGTGCGGTCGGCATGCCGCTCGACTTCGATCCACAAGACTTGCGGCAGTCAATGCGCCGCCGCGACTTCATCGAGGGGCTGGGTGGACCCGATTTGTCGCGGTTTGTCGGGCGCAAGCGAGAGCTGGGCCAACTCCGGCAGCTATGGCTCGGCCATCACAAGTCCTCGATCGCATTGATCGAGGCGCCCGGCGGTATGGGCAAGTCGCTTCTCATCAGTCGCTTCGTGTCGGACCTCCTGGAGTTACCACCCAACCAGGCGCCGGATGCCGTGTTTCACCTCGACTTCGACCGGCGCGAGCTGCAGACGGCGCGTCCGGCCACGATCGTGGCCGAGTTGGTCAAGCAGGCTCGCCAATGGGTGTCCTCGGATAGAGTGCAACTGTTGGACGACCTCGGGCAGCAATCGTCCTTTAGTTCAGGATTAGAGTCGCACGGATACTCGCGAGGAAGCGAGTCCCACTCCAATATCAGTTTCCTATGTGAACGGCTGGTCGACATTCACCGACTGGAACCGCAGGTGGCGCCGCGCTGCGGCGCGACAATCAAGGAGAGACACAGCGTCAATCAGGGTGAGACTGCGCCGGGGTGGGCTGACGAAGGGAGGGCTTAAGCCCGACCGGAGGCAGTCCACCCCGGCGGCGATTTTTCTAAAACTCGT
>JABMNB010000172.1 GCA_013205335.1 Rhodospirillales bacterium | reverse complement strand
CTGGGCATGCCCACGGTCATCTCCTCCTCGACGCGCGGCGTCGGCGCGCCCAAGGGCACGCCGGCCGACATCGTGAAGGTGATCGAGACCGCCTTCCTGAAGGCGATCAAGTCACCGGAGATGCTGCAGAGGATGGACGCCGTCGGCCTCGCCCTGAAGCCGATGGTCGGCGCGGAGTATGCGAAGTACTACGCCGACACGCAGGCGCAGGCGAAGAAGTACACAGAATGGGCGCTGAAGATGCGTTAGGGCTTTCGCAGAAAGCCCTGGTGGGCGGCAGCGCCTTCTGAGCCGCGAGAGCCCGCACCGAGCAGAATAGATACGGATCATCGTCCTTATCTATTCTGCACTGCGCGAGCTCTCGCGCTTGATTACAAGCGCTGACGCTCGCCCCGTTCAACAAGCTGACGCGCTATGAGCGCGTCAGCTTGTTGAACGGAATATCCTTGTCGACACGAATGTCGGCCGGCAATCCCAGCACACGCTCGGCCACGATGTTGCGCAGGATCTCGTCGGTGCCGCCGGCGATGCGGAAACCGGCGCCGCCGATCCACTGCGCCTGGAAGCCGGCCGCGAACGGCACGTCCTCCTTCATGATGCCGGCATGGCCCATCAGCTCCATGGCGAAGGCGCCCATGTCCTGCATCTTGGGCGCCGCCACGATCTTGATGATCGAGGATTCCGGACCCGGCGTCTGGCCCTTGGAGAGCGCCGTCAGCGTGCGATAGCGCGTCAGTTTCAGGCCCTGCTGCTGGACGTACCACTCGGCGATCTTCGAGCGGACCTGCTGGTTGCGGATCGCCGGCCCGTCCTCGAGGTCGGTGTCGCGCGCCAGCTCCATCAGCTCGTCGATGTCGAGGCCGCCCGACGGCAGGCCGACGGCGAGCCGCTCGTTCATCAGCGTGGTGAGCGCGGCCTTCCAGCCTTCGCCCACCTTGCCCAGCCGCTGGCTGTCGGGGATGCGCACGTTGGTGAAGAACACCTCGTTGAAGTTGGCGCCGCCCGACATCTGCTTGATCGGACGGACCTCGACGCCCGGCGTCTTCATGTCGAGGAAGAACATGGTGAGGCCGGCGTGCTTGGGCACGTTCGGGTCGGTGCGCGTGATCACGATGCCGAAGTCGCAATAGTGGGCGCCCGATGTCCAGACCTTCTGGCCGTTGATCACCCAGTCGTCGCCGTCGCGCTCGGCCTTGGTGCGGATGCCGGCCACGTCGGACCCGGCCGCCGGCTCCGAGAAGAGCTGGCACCACACTTCCTGGCCGTGCAGCGCGGGCTTCACATAGCGCTGCAGCTGCTCGGGCTTGGCATAGGCCATCATGGTCGGGATGCACATGCCCAGCCCGATGTCGAAGAAGCCCAGCGGCACCAGATAGTTCGCCTCTTCCTGCTGGTAGATCACCTGCAGGATCGGCGAGGCGCCGCGGCCGCCGAACTCCTTGGGCCAGGTCATGCGCGCGTAGCCGGCCTTGGCTTTCTTGTCCTGCCACTCCTTGGCCTTCTTGAGCAGCTCGGGATCGTCGTTGCGGGCGCGGTTGCTCTGCGTGTCGTCGCTCTTGCGCGTGGCGTTGGCGTCGAGCCAGCTGCGCACTTCCTGGCGGAAGGCGGCTTCTTCCTGGGTGTCGTTGAAATCCATCGTTCCCTCCTAGGCCGCGTTCTTCTGTTCGAGACGCGTCACCAGCTTGTCCTTCCACGCCATCGGACCGCCGATCGACAGCGCCAGCAGGCGCGAGCGGCGATAATGGAACTGCGTATCGGCCTCCCAGGTGAAGCCGATGCCGCCATGGGTCTGGATGTTCTCCTTGGCCGCGAAGTCGTAGGCGTCGGTCGCCGAGATGCGGGCCGCGGCGGCCGCCAGCGGCAGGTCGGCGCCGCCTTCGGTCAGCATCATCGCGCCGTAATAGGCATTGGAGCGCGCCAGCTCGAGCTTCACGTAACAGTCCGCCAGCTTGTGCTTGATCGCCTGGTACGAGCCGATCGCCCGACCGAAAGCCTGACGCTGCAGCGCATAGTCGCGCGCCATCCACATCGCCGCTTCGGCACCGCCCACCTGGGCAAAGGCGAAATAGACCGCGGCGGCATCGTAGAGACGCTCGAGCAGGCGCCAGCCTTCGCCCTCGGCGCCCAGCAGCTCGGCCGACGCGTCGGTGAACGTGAGTTCGGCGTGCTTGCGCGCGGGATCGATCGTGTCGATGCGCTTCTTCGCAACGCCCGCTTGGCGGAGATCGACGAGGACCAGCGAGACGGCGCGATCGCCCGAACCGCCGGTGTTGGCGAGCGCAATGGCGAAGGTCGCGGCCTCGCCGTCGGTCACCGGCAGCTTCTTGCCGTTGAGACGGCCGCCACCGAACAGCGTGCGGATGCTGCGCGGCTTGACCGGTTGCGGGCCCTCGGCGATGGCCAGCGTGCCGATCGCCTTGCCCGAGGCGAGTTCGGGCAACCACTTCTTCTTCTGGGCTTCCGAGCCCGCGAGCTTCAGCGCTTCCGTCGCCAGTACGACCGACGTGTCGAACGGCACAGGCGCCGCGGCACGGCCGATCTCCTCGGCGACGACGCAGACCTCCAGCGGCGACAGCCCCATGCCGCCATATTCTTCGGGAATGCCGAGGGCCGGCACGCCGAGATCGACGAGGCCTTTCCAGACGTCTTCCGCATGGGTTTCGTTGCCGTCGAGCACGCGCCGCACCACTTTGGTGGGGCACTTGTCGGCGAGGAATTTGCGAACCTGCTCCTTGAGCAGCTTCTGGTCGTCGGAGAAATCAAAGTTCATGATGCCCTGACCCTAGCAAGCTCTGTCGGCTCGGGGAACGGTTCTTGGTTCCGACAGGCGGGTTGTGTCTTGTGGTACGGTGGGCGTCATGAACACGGATCAAATCAAGGACTGGCACGCGCACGTCTATTT
>JABMNB010000171.1 GCA_013205335.1 Rhodospirillales bacterium | reverse complement strand
TCGCGCGGCTGTTCCTTGACGCCGAGTTCGCGCAGACCCGAGCAGGAGTCGTGATAGGTGACGGCGCCGTCGTAGCGGGCGGCGACC
Source organism: Rhodospirillales bacterium (assembly GCA_013205335.1). Classification (GTDB taxonomy): domain Bacteria; phylum Pseudomonadota; class Alphaproteobacteria; order Reyranellales; family Reyranellaceae; genus Reyranella. The sequence continues at coordinate 3,759 of JABMNB010000171.1, read as the reverse complement.
TTCTCGACGCCCAGCACGTCCACCAGAAACGAGATCAGTTCGTAGCTGCGGCCGGCCAGGTTTTCGGCGCGCGCCTTCATCGCCGGATCGTCGTCGAACAGGCCGGGATAATGATGCGACAGCATTCCGCCGCAGGAGCCCGAAGGTGCCACGACCGCGTCGTAGCCTTCGAAGGCATCGATGACCTGCACGGCGATGGCGCGTGTCGTGGCGCGGTCGCCGGTATTGTAGGCGGGCTGGCCGCAGCAGACCTGGAGCGGCGGCACGTCGACGCTACAGCCCGCCTCTTCGAGCAGCTTCACGGCCGCGAAGCCGATCGACGGCCGGAACAGGTCGACGAGACAGGTGACGAAGAGCGCGACACGGCGCGGGCGAACGGAGGGACGGGCGGGCGAGCTGGACACCTGGCGACCATGGCAGCGGCGAAATTGGCGTGCAAGATGGCTGGGCGAGGTTTGCACCGGCCGCCTCGTCGGCGGGCCCGATGGCGCCGCGCCTTCGTACCGCCTTGCGGAGGCCGCCACGTTCCACTTGTCCGGCCGCCCGACAGCCGCCCGCCGCTCGACGATGGACGTCAACCCGGAGCTGCCCCGGATTCCCGACCGGTCCACCACCGACAAGCCGTGGCAACGGCTCGCGTCACAGGCGGCGTGCGCAAGCGCAACGGTGCCGGCTCGCAGGGTGACGGACCTGCCGGCCGATCGCCCCTGCTTCGAGGTCGGATCGGTAAGCGCCGCTCATGCGCCGATGGATCATGCGTGCAAATGCCGGGACACGGCGCGCGATGAACGCTGAAGCGCGCGCGGCGAGTGAGGCCGTCAGTTCCTGTTCGGAACCAGGACGATGGCGCGGCCTTCGCTGTTCATGCGGCCGGCCCAGTCGGCCGCCTGCGTGCCGTTGCCGTAGAACACGTCGCCGCGCGCCGGCCCCTTGATGGCGGCACCCGCGTCCTGCGCGATCATCAGGCGGCGATAGGTTTCGGTGGCGCCGGGCTTGCGATAGACGGGACGGCGCGTGTCGATCCACACCGGTGTCCCATAGGGCGTGATCGTCGGATCGACCGCCATGCTGCGCTGGGCGGTGAGCGGCACACCTTCGGCGCCGATCGGCGCCGAAGTCTTGGTATCCCTGAAGAAGATGTAGCGCTCGTTCCTGCGCATCACGTCACGCGCCTGCTGCGGATTGCGCTTCAGCCAGTCGCGGATCGCCGGCCAGGTCGCATCTTCCTTCTTCATCACGCCCATCTCGACCAGCACGGCGCCGATCGCGGTGTAGGGCCGGTTGTTGGAGCCGTCGAAGCCGAGTGTCATGGTGCCGCCCTCGGCGAGCTGCACGCGACCGCTGCCCTGGACCTGGACTTCGAACAGGCCGACCGGATCCTGGACGTAGAGGATTTCCAGGCCCTTGCCCTTCAGCGCCCCCTGGTCGATCTCGGCGCGCGTGAGATAAGGCTTGTCGGTGAGGTCGGGCGGCTTGCGATAGACCGGCACGGTGAAAAGCCGCGAGGGCACCTTGCTGCCGCGCAGCTCCGGTTCGAAATAGCCCGTGAACTTGCCCGGGGCCTGGACGATCAGCGGCCGGAAATTCTCCTCGAAGAACGCCCGCGATCCCCGGGCATCGCCTGCCTTGACGGCGGCGGCGGCCCCGCAGATGCGTGCCCATTCGCCGGGCGTAATCGTCTTCTCGCCGCCATCGGTCGCGATCCTGACGTCAGGGCCGGCGGTCAGCCTGGGACAGGAGCGGCGAAAAGCGGCAAGCGCTTCGGCGTGGCGATCCTCCGCCCAGCCGGCGATCTCGTTATAGGAAGTCGGCGCCATCGCAACGCGCTGTTGAGGCGCCGAACCGGGCGTCGAGGCGCAGGCAGAGAGAAAGCCAGCGGCCAGGATGGCCAGGCCACCGGGAAGAAGGCTCCGTCGCATTCCCGGAACCGCCTCCGTCAGCCTTCGCTCTCGGTCTTCACGAGCTGCCAGTTGGGATCGCCCGACATGGTGTCGCGACGGAACGTCCAGAGGTCGACGACCTTCTGCACTTCGTTGGGATTGCCATCGATGATCTGGCTGTCGGCGTTGCGCACGACGTTGATCTGCTCGCTGACGAACCGCACGGTGACCGAGGCGTTCGACCCCTGCATCTCCGCGTCGGCGATATCGGACGCCTCGAAGCCGATCAGCGTCGTCTCGGCCTTCTCGTTGCGCTCGACGCGGCCGCGAAGGGCGGCCTCGAAGCTGGCATAGGTGGCGCTGTCGAGCAGCGGCTTCAGCGTCGCACTGTCGCCCTGCGCAAAGGCCTCGACGATGGCTGTGAAGGCCGCACGCGCGCCGCCGGTGAAGCCGATCGGCTCGAAGTCCGGATCGGCCGCGCGAATGGCCGCTACTCCGGCCGTTGCGGTCGGCATGACGGTGGCGCGGATGCCGCCGGGACCGCTGGTGGGCGACGACTGGTACGGCGCCGGCGCATTGGCGGTCGGCAGCGGCACGACATTGTCGTTGCCCTGAGCGGCGTCGCCGACACGCGGCGGCGTCTGCGGCGGTGCGGGCGGCGTGAAGGGATCGCGGGCAGGCGGCTGTTCGCTGCCCGTGCGTTTGCCCAGGACAGACCTCAGTCGCAGGATCAAGAAGACCGCGACCAACCCGATCAGGATGATGTCGTAGTTATTGCCCACGATGGCGCTCCACTGTCCGAAAATACATAGGCTGCGAATGGGGAAAGGGCAAGGCAACCACCTGCCCCCTTGTCAGGCAACCTCGCGTCTCCGGCAGCCCCGCTTTTCAGGCCGCCAACACCACAATATCGACAGATTCGCTGACACCGCCGACTTTCCGGCCGGGCCGGCGCTCGTGCCTCACGGACGCGCGATAGCCCTGGCGCCCGGCGAGGTCGTAGGTGCCGCCGTCGGTCAGGGCGCGGGTCCGCTCCTCCTTGTTGTGCTTCTCGAGTTTGGCCGCGAAATTCACGGCATCGCCGATCACCGTGAATTCAAGCCGTTCGCCGTCACCCACCGCGCCGAACACGACCCGGCCCGACGCGACGGCGAGCCCGATCTCGAGCGGCGGCAGGCCGGCCGTGCGGCGCTCCGCGGCCCAGGCGTCGGCGGCGTCCATCACCGCGTCGGCGGCGCGGAGCGCGTCCGCGGCCGCGGTGGCCGACGGCATCACCGCGCCGAACGAGGCCAGGATCCCGTCGCCCAGGAACTTGTCGATGCTGCCGCCGGCCGCCGCGATGAGCGGGCAGACGCGGCCCTGGTAGTCCTGCAGCACCTTCATCACCTCGGCGGGCGGCAGTTCCATCGACAGGCGCGTGAAGCCGCGCAGGTCGACGGTGAGGATGGCGACGTCGCGCAATTCGCCTTCGCCGGCCTTGATCGATATCGCCGCCCCGCGGATGCGGGCCGCCACGCCGGGATCGAAGAAGCGCGACAGGTCCTGCGCTGCGGCACCCTCGCTCACGGCCTGCACCAGCAGGTGACGGGCTCGCGAGATGGCGAGCGCCAGCACCAGGGTGGTGAGCAGGATGGCGATGATCTTGTCGACCTCGGCATGGAGCAGAAACGCGTTCGAGGTCATGTACTCGACGAAGTCGTCGGTCGGATTGGCCGGCCCGCCGCGGCCGCCCACGGCATAGAGGATGAGGCCGATCCAGCCGGCGATCGCCGTCAGGCCGGTGAACAGGACGAAGCGTGCCTCGAAGCGCAGCGCCCGGAGCGCAATGAACAGGAACACGTAGAGAAACGTCGGCACCTTCAGATAGAAGACGGCCGGC
>JABMNB010000170.1 GCA_013205335.1 Rhodospirillales bacterium | reverse complement strand
TTCAGGGCGGCGGCGATCGCGGCCTTCTCCTGTTCAGTGAGGTCAACCACGGCGAAGGACCTCCCAGCCAAGCGCGACCAGAACCCTTGGCAGGCCATCGAGCAGAACCAGACCGATGGCCGCGGCCGCTTCGAGCGCACCGGGTCGAACCAGCCAAAGCCACTGGCCGGTCGGCGGCAGACCGCGCAGAGCACGCCGCGCGGGTGCCAGCACCGCAGTCGCAAGGAGAACGAGGAAGGCATCGGTCACGCGGCCCTCCTAACCGCCTGCTCGAGCACCGCCGCCCGGATCGCTGGCCGGCTCCACAGGAAGTTCAGATGGCAGTTGGCGGCATACTTCGAGAGGCCGAAGTCGAGGGTGGCATTGGCGTACCCGGCACGGCGCAGCAGGTCCTGCTGCTTGAGGCTCGCCGGCTGCGACAGCCAGCCCCGGCTCTTGCTGGCCGCATCGGTGGTCTCGACCTGTCGGAGGAAGTCGTCGGCCGCCGCGAGCACCTGCGATCGCTCGCCGACCGCGAGATGCCGGAGCCGCCCCCGACGCGGCTGGCCGACGGCGTGCCAGTGGGTGCCGTCGAAGAACGCGCCGCCCCAGGCGTCGAAGCCACTGGCGATCAGCGCCTGGTCGTCGCCGAACAGATCGCACCAGCGAAACGGCGAGCGGGCCAGCAGGTCGATCTCGGTCAGAGCGAACTGTTCGATGACCCGCTTCTCGCCCGACTGCCTGAGCCAGACGTGGCCGCAGAACGGACAGGTGGTCGTGCCGAGCGGCAACTCCGCCGCGCAGTCCGGGCACGTCTTGTACGGCGCCTCGCCCGTTGCTTCCTCGCCGTCGAGCTGCACCTCCTGCTCGATCGAGCCGTGCCGCTGAGCCGCCCCCGCGAAGTCGAGCACGATGCAGTCGGTCTTCACGATGCCGGGGTAGCGCTCGGGATCGACCTTGCGCAGCCCCCGCCCGACCGCCTGGATGAACGTGCCCTTGTGCAGCATCGGCCGCAGGATCGTGATGCAGCCCACCGGCTGACTGTCGAAGCCCTCGGTCAGCACCATGCAGTTGGTGAGCACCTGCACCTCCCCGCGGTCGAACCGGGCAAGGGCGTCGATGCGATCGCGGGCCTTCATCTCACCCGTCACCGTCTCCGCGGTGATGCCCGCTGACCGGAACGCTGCGGCCACCGACTGGGCGTGCTCGACGGTTGCGCAGAAGGCGATGGTCCGGCGCCCGGCCGCCTTCTCCGTCCAGTGCGCCACCACCGCCTCGTTCAGCACCGAGTGGTTCAGCACCTGGGCCGCCTGGCCCATGTCGAAGTCGCCGGCGGTCGCTTCCACGCCCGACAGCTCCGCGTCCACGCCCAGGTCGATGGTGAAGGTCCTGGGCGGGACCAGGATGCCCTGCTCGATCAGGGTGCCGATCGGCAGCTGGTAGCCGACGTTGCTGAAGGTCTTGCGCAGGCTGCGGCCGTCACCACGGCCCGGAGTCGCTGACAGCCCGAGCAGCTTGATCTGCGGATTGAGCGACCGGACGTGGGCTACGATGCTCTGGTAACTATCGGATGCCGCTCGATGGCACTCGTCGATCACCAGGTGCGACACGGCCGGCATCCGGGTGCGCCGGTTGGTCCGCGCCAGCGTCTGCACGCTGCCGAACACCACCCGGCCCGACCAGTCGTCCTGCTCGGCCTTTACGACGCTTCCGGCCATGCCGGCGACCGCGCTGACGGTGGCCCGGTTCTGCTCGATCAGCTCGTCGGTGTGCTGCAGCATGAGAAACCGGCTGCTCGGCGCCTCGGCTGCTTCCTCGCCGATGTAGAAGCCGGCGATGGCAGTCTTCCCGGCTCCGGTTGGCAACACGAGGATCGTGTTGCCGTGCTCGGCGGTCTTGATCCGGGCGGCCGCGACGGCCGCCTGCTGGTAGTCCCTGGGGATCATGGGCAGAACCTCAGCGAGCCCAGAACGGTGCGGTCGCCGCCGGCGTCGCTGCGCCGGGCTGGTTGCCCGCCCAGGTCGGCGTCGGGCCCGACGGAGCCGCGGAAGCCGCTGCGGGAGCCCCCACAACGGTGGCAGGCATCCCGCCCATCAGTCTCATGTAGTCGGCGTGCTCGGCCGTGATCGCCGCCGCGATGACGTTGCGCCCGTCGTCCTCCGGGTTCTTGCGGTCGCGATCGATGCCGACCTTGGCGACGAACTCCAGGCCATTCAGGTCGCCCAACGTGCGGATAGTGCGCGCCGTCCGGGCGGTCTCGGACGTGTCCTCCGATCGCACCGCGCGGGCCGACTCAAGGATGCCGCGGATCAGCGACCGGCCGCGATTGGCATAGACATCCTCGCCGCGCTCGTTGGCTGACCGGCCCTTGATGCCGATGCGGGTGAACAGCCGCCGCCGGGCGTAGGGCCCGTCGAGGATCACGGCCTCGGTATTGAGGTACATCGCCTCCGAGGACTTGCTCTGCGTCAGCCAACCCTCCGGACCGGCTCCGCCGGGACGAATGGAGAGCCGCACCTTCACCAGCGTGTTGGCCGGGATGAGCGCAAAGGCCGAGGACTGGGTCTCCGCGCCGTTGAAGTCGAACGAGTTGCCCATGGACATGGATCAGGCTCCCTTGGCGGTGTCGGTGGAGGTCGGGGTGGCGTCGGCCGGGCGGCCGTAGTCGAGCCGCGGCGGCGGCGCGCCTGCAGGGCGGCGGATCTTCTCCATCAGCCGGCCGAGGTGCGGCTCCTCGATCGTGTCGAGGCGGCCGCTGCGGTCCTTCGCCGGGTACCCGAATGGGTTCAGCGTCGTGCAGACGAAGGCGCGGTACGGCTGGCCGTCCTCGGTCTTCAGTTCCGCCATCGTCACGACCTCGTCGACGATGCCCGGCAACTCCAGACCGGTCTTGGCGCCCTCGACCTGCAGCGAGAAGTACGGCCGGCTAAAGTCGTCGAGCCGCTTGTCGAGGATGCCCACCAGCCAGACGTTCTTGCCCGGCGTGTGCTGCAGGTGGGTCAACCAGGCGATCATCTCCTGACCCAAGAGGCCGTAGGCGCCGCGCATGTCGGGCTTGCCGCTGCGGTCCGAGGTCGCCTGCGGCTGACCCTTGCACCACTGCAGGCAGAGCCGCGAGGCGACCGTGATCGAGTCGACGAACAGCGTGTCGTATTTCGCCAGAACCGACGGATCGCCGAACGCGGCGCAGACCCGCTCGTAGTGCGAGCTGCTGTAGGTCTGGTCGGCGCGCATCGCCGGGTTCGGGCCGCCCACCCAGCAGGCCAGGTCGCGTGCCAGCTCCCAGTCGCGGATGCGAACCTCATCGCCGGGCCAGCCCTGCACGGCCAGCTCGCCCGCCTCCAGGTTCAGGAACAGCATGCGGGGCGCGTCCAGCGTCCACAGCTGCGAGGTCTTGCCGATGCCTGAGATGCCGGTCAGCACGCCCTTGATGCCGCGCTGCTCGGCCAAGCGCTGGTCGGCGGTGATGATGCGGAAGGCGGTCGTGATCACGCGGCCTCCGGCATCTGCTGCTGCACGTACAAATGGCGTGCCTGATTGGACGGGTCGTCGAACATGGGCTTGGCTCCTGCGTCGCCTCGCCCCGATGTCGTCGTATGGTGCTGCTGCCGGGCTCCGACGCCGCTCGGAGCTCTCGCGGTCCAGGTATTCCCCTCGCGGGTTTTGCATTCCCTGGAGAACCCGGCATGAAGCCGGGGTCAGGCGCTCCGTGCGAGGGCGCGCGGCTGGGGGAGTTCGGCGGTGCTGGCGCGGGTCTGCTGCGCCTCGTAGGCCTCGATCTCGTCGATACGGTAGACGACGCGGCCGCCGATCTTGATGTAGCGAGGTCCCTGGCCGAGCCAGCGCCACCGTTCAAGCGTGCGCGGGCTGATGCTCCAGCGG
>JABMNB010000169.1 GCA_013205335.1 Rhodospirillales bacterium | reverse complement strand
GCCGTCGACCGGCCCGTCGTTGCGCACCATCGTGATGCAGGACGCCGAGAACTTCCTGCGTCAGGCCAACGCAATCGGCACCGCCTCGGCCGTGACCGAGGGCGGCAATCCGGCGCTGCATCACCTGCTGGCAGTACGGCAGGAGATCAATGCGGCGGTGGCCGGCCTTCGTGACCGGCTGCGCGACGCGCCGGTGCCGCCCGAAGACTACGGCCAGGAATATCTGCTCGGCCGACAGCTCGACCTGGCGACACGAATTCTTTCCGCGAAGGTGCCTGTGGTGGCCATCAAGGTGGCGCTCGGCGGCTTCGACACGCACGCGAACCAGGCGCCCACCCACGAGCGCCTTCTGGCGTTCCTGGCGGCGAACCTGGCGACCTTGCGCCGGAACCTGATGGCCGCCGATCTCTGGAAGGAGGTGGTGGTGATGACCTATTCAGAGTTCGGCCGGCGCGCCAAGCAGAACGCCAGCGGCGGCACGGACCACGGCACGGCTGCGCCGCAATTCATCATGGGCGGCGGCGTGAAGGGCGGCCTGCACGGGTTCTATCCGTCGCTGTCCGATCTCGAGGACGGCGACCTCAGGCACACGGTCGACTTCCGCAACGTCTTCTCCACGCTGGCCATGGGCTGCTGGGGCCAGCGATGCGATTTCGGGCTGCGTCAGCCCCAGAGGCTCGGCTTCCTCGGCTAGGACGTTGACCTAACTCAGCGTGGCAGGGCGCCCCCCCATGATCTCGTCACGCACCGAGCCTCGGTCGGCTTCGATGCGGATGTACCAGATCAGCAACGCGGCGATGATCTTGATGACCACGGGGACGGCGATGTAGACGAAGATCAGTGCCGTCGCGCTGTAGAGGCCCTCGGAAGGATTGAAGCCGAGAAGCGCGGCGACCGGCAGCGAGCCGGCCGCGCCGATGGCCGTCGCGAGCTTGGTCGAGAGGGCCCACAGGCCGAAATAGGCGCCGGTGTCTCCCTTGGTATCCTTGCCTTCGTCGGAGTTGATGATGTCGGCAAGGACAGACGGCGGCAGCCCGTAGTCGGCGCCGATACCAAGGCCGGTGATGATGGCGATGGGCATGAACCACATGAAGTCGCCGGCGCCGAGGAAGACGGCGAGCGACATGGCCACAGCGGTCATGACCATGGCGATGAACCAGGCGGCGGTCTTGCTCAGGCGGCGCGACAGCAGCAGCCACAGGGGAACGCTGGCGGCGGCGCCCCCGAAATAGACCAGCAGGATGATGCCAGCCTGCAGCTTGTTCCCCTTCAGCACGTGCTCCACGTAAAAGAGCATGACCGAGACGGCGACACCCAGCGCCGCGCCGTTGACGATGAACACCAGGAGCAGGCGGCGAAAAAGCTTGTTCTTCAGCGGGGCGAAGAACGGGATCAGAGTCTTGATCGTGAAGCTTTGTTCCATGTTCCGGGTCGGCCGGCCAAGCCACGGCATCATGCCGATCAGCCAGTCGCGGAAGTAGCGAACGTGGATCTCGGGATTCTCGCGCACGACAGGCGGATGCACCGAGGGCGGCGACCACAGGAGGGTCGGCAGGGCGAACAGGATCGCGATGGGGATGAAGAACAGCCCCATGTAGACATAGCCCGTGTGCTCGCCGAACTGGGCCGTGAAGTAAGTCGGCAACACGACAGCCAGCGTCATGCCGACCAGGCCGAAGACCTCGCGGCCGACCGTGACGCGGGTTCGTTCGTTGTAGTCGTCGGTGAGTTCCGCGCCGTGCGCATGATAGCTGATCGAGACACCGGCATAGCCGAGATGCACCACGAACAGTGCCGCAAACAGCCACAGGGCGAGCATGGTCGGCTGCACGAACAGCGATTCCGGCGGATGGAACAGCATGTAGAAGCCGCCGATCAGCAGCGGCAGCATCATCGCCACGAAGGTGAGACGCCCGCGAGGGCCCCGATGGGTGAACTTGTCGCTGATCAGGCCGATGACCGGATCCTGCACGGCGTCGATCACGCGGGTGGTGATGAAGATCAGGCCCATGAGGCCCAACGGCACCTTGAGGATCTCACCATAAAAATGGCTGACATTCAGCACGACCGGCAGGGCCGCCATGTTGAGCGGAAGCTGATTGGTGGAGTATGCGACCAGACGGTCGAAACTCAGCCTTATGGACTTCGTCGAGCCGGGGCCGGGCTTGGGCGAATGCACGCTGGTTTTGCCTTCCTGTTCGGCTCACCTTTGACCGGCGGCCTATTGATTGCCGAGAGTTATATATGCCTGAAGTGTGCCTGCAAAACGTCTGTGCGCCGCGCGGAGAATCCCGCGGCGCAATAGGCGAGGTAATAGCGCCACATTCGCCGGAAACGCTCGTCGAAGCCCATGCGGTCGACCTGGTCGGAGACGCGGTCGAAGCGATTGAGCCAGGTCTCGAGGGTCCGCGCATAGTCCAGTCCGAAACTGTAGAGTTCGGCGACCTTCAGGCCTGCCTGTCGGCACTGCTCGCGCAGACTTGAGGGAGAAAGCAGCATGCCGCCCGGAAAAACGTAGGTCTGGATGAAATCGGGGTGGGTGCGGTAGCGCTCGAAGAAGTCGTCGGCGATGACGATCGCCTGGACGATGGCGGAGCCGCCGGGCGCCACATGACGCTTCAGTGTCGCAAAATAGTCGGGCCAGAAACGCTCGCCCACCGCCTCGATCATCTCGATCGACACGATGTGGTCGTAGCGGCCCTCGATGTCGCGATAGTCACGGAACTGCAGGTCGACGCGGTCGGCCAGGCCTGCCCGCTGCAGGCGGGCGCGGGCGTAGACGAGCTGCTCCTGCGAGATCGTCACCCCGGTGACGCGCATGCCTCGGCGGGCGGCGACTTCGGCGAAGCCTCCCCAGCCACACCCGATCTCGAGGATGCTGTCGCCCTGTCGGGCGCCGAGCTGAGCCAGGATGCGATCGTACTTGGCGATCTGGGCGACCTCGAGCGGCTTCTCCGCTTCGCCCTCGTAGAGCGCCGACGAGTAGGTCATCGAGGGGTCGAGCCACAATCCGTAGAACTCGTTGCCGAGATCGTAGTGGGCGTGGATGTTCTTCCTGGAGCCTTCCCGGGTGTTGTCGTGCCGCCGATGCAGGAACTTCAGCAGCATGCCGTGCAGGAAATTGGTCCGGGTGATCTTGCCCAGAGCCTGCTCGTTGGTGAGGAGCAGTCGAATGAGGCTCGGCAAATCGGGCGACTCGCAGAAGCCCTCCATATAGGCTTCGGCAAAACCCATGTCGCCGTCGAGAAGGACCCGGCGGAAGAAGCGCCAGTCCGTGACATCGATTTCGGCGGGCGGCGTGCCGTCGGCCTCGCCGAAGACGCGTACCTGCCCATCCGGAAGTCGCACGGTCAGACGACCCTCGGAAAGGCGCTCCAGGGATTTGAGGACGAATCGGGCGGCGAGGGTCATATCGGAGGGAAAGTCAGCGGGTCACGAGCTCCGGCGGCGGTGCTGGCTTGCGATAAAATCTCGCCCGCTTCCGCCACAGATGCAAGGCCTGCCAGTGGATCCGCACCATGACGGCCAAGGTCATTGTCGGATTGCCCAGGAAGCGTCGCAGCACGCCACGGTCGTCCAGCGCCTCGCGGCGGCCACCGACCGAGGTGGCGAGCATCAATCCCTGGGCATCATGATAGTTGACGTCGACATGGGCCCGCTCGTCGTCGAGTCGGAAGCGGAAACGATATCCGCCCTCGACCGGCAGGAAGGGGGAAACGTGGAACACCTTCCGGCCTTCGAGCCACTGATCGGGCTGGATCGGTGCCCTGTCTTCGTGGTGGACGAGGTAACAATGTCTCTCGCCGAAGGTATTGTTGACGGCACAGAGAACGGCTCGAAGCGCGCCCGCCTTGTCGCGGCAGAACCAGAAGCTCACCGGATTGAAGACGTAGCCCAGCATGCGGGGCATGGTCATCAGCACGGCCTCGCCGTCGCAGATGTCCGCCATCCCTTGATCGTGCAATGTTTCCTTCAGCCAGGCCTTGAGGTCCGAGCCATCGCGGGCACCGTGATCGACACGCCGAAAGGAGACGAGGCCGCGCCGGTCGAGCTTCAGCCAGCGGCCCGCAGCGCTCTCCAGTGCGTCGATGCCGAGGCAAAGATAGCCCACGCGGTAACGGAATGCGTTCTCGCGCGGCCGCAGCCGGCGATGCACGACGGTGGCGTCGACGATCGAATGGGGGGACGCGCCCTTCACGTCGTCTCCGTGGCCGCGCGCGCGGCGACCGGGAGCGGCATCGGTGGGATCGCTGGCCGCTCGGCCACGACACGGGGCGGATCGCCGATGCGGCGATGTTCGTCGGGACGTGCCCACGGCCTATGGACGCCGAGTTGCTCGGCGACGTCGAGACCGGCCGACAGCGCATCCTCGTGGAAGCCATAGCCGCAGTAGCTGCCGCAGAAATAGGTGTCGCGCACCCCCTGGATGCTGTGCAGGTCGCGTTGTGCCCGGATGGCGGCGGCGTCGTACATCGGATGCTCGAAGGAGAAGCGTGAATGCGCGGTGGCCGGCAAGGGCGCGCGTCCGGGATTCACCGAGACGAAGAGCGGCGTGCTGTCGGGCAGGTTCTGCAGGCGGTTCATCCAGTACGTAACGCTCACGTTGCTGTCGCGGCTGCGGCTGTCGGCCACGTAGTTCCAGCTTGCCCAGGCGCTGCGGCGCCTCGGCATCAAGGTCTCGTCGCCATGCAGCCAAACTTCGTTGGAAGAATACGCGAAACGGCCAAGGAGGTCGCGCTCCCGTTCGTCGGAATCGGTCAGAAGGGACAGGGCCTGATCGGCGTGGCAGGCGAGAACGACCCGGTCGAAGCGATCCCAGTGACCTCCCGCGTCACGCACTTCTACGCCTTCGGGGGTGCGCCGAACGGCACTGGCGGGCGTGGCAAGCCGCGCGCGGGCCCGCAGCGGCGCCGCGATGCGCTCGACATAGGATCGGCTGCCGCCGCTCACCGTGCGCCACTGCAATTGTGGACCTACCGTGAGGAGCCCGTGATTGTTGAAGAATCGTACGAAGGTCTGTGCCGGATAGTCGAGCATGCGCCCGAGCGGCGTCGACCAGATACAGGCCGCCATAGGCACGAGATAGCGATCGCGAAAGGTGGCGCCAAAGCCAGCTTGGGCGACGAAATCGCCGATGGTGAAGTCGAGATCTTCCGCCCTTTCGAGGAGCTGCGGCGCCATGCGATTGAAGCGCAGGATGTCGTGCGTCATGCGCAAGAATGAGGGTCGGGCGAGGTTGCTGCGCTGGGCGAAATAGCCGGCGAAGGAGCTGGCGTACTCGAAACGGCCCTCGTCGAGGCTGACGGCGAACGACATGTCCGATGGCTCGGTGGGCACGCCAAGATGGTCGAATAGAGCGATCAGGTTGGGATAGTTGCGGTCGTTGAAGACGATGAAGCCGACATCGACCGGCTTGTGGCCCAGCGGCGTCGGCGCTTCGACGGTGCAGGAATGGCCGCCGAAGCGATTCTCGCGTTCGTAGACGACCACGTCGTGGCGACGGCTGATGAGCCAGGCGGCTCCGAGTCCGGCTACTCCGGCGCCGATGACGGCAATTTTCATTGGTAACAACTCCCCTCGGTACTTTTACGCTGATTTCTTGAGGTTACGGAAGGCGGCCAGCGCCCGGTCGCGGGCGGCACCATGCTCAACGATGCGTTCCGGATACTCGTTGGCCGGCGGTGGCACCGGCGCTGCCCACGGGCGATGGATGGTCGCGTTGGGAAGGGAAGCGAGCTCAGGGACCCAGTGGCGCACATAGTCTCCGTCGGGATCGAATTTCTCGCCCTGGAGAACGGGGTTGAACACACGAAAGTAGGGGGCGGCATCTGCACCGGAGCCGGCGACCCATTGCCAGCCCGTGGCGTTGTTCGCAAGGTCGGCATCGACCAGCGTGTTCCAGAACCAGCGTTCGCCCGCGCGCCAGTCGATCAACAGGTCCTTGGTCAGGAAAGACGCCACGATCATGCGCACGCGGTTGTGCATCCATCCGGTTGTCCAGAGTTCACGCATGCCGGCGTCGACGATCGGGTAGCCCGTGCGTCCGCGCTGCCAGGCGTCGAGCGTATCGTCCGGATCGGCCCACGGGAAAGCATCGAATTCGGGCCGGAAGTTGCGTTGCGCAAGGTCGCCATTGTGGAAGAGGAGGTTATACGCGAACTCCCGCCAGCCGACTTCCGAGAGAAACTTTTCACTGGCGGCCGAGGCGCCGCGCGTCATGGCGGCCTGCCATATCTGACGTGGACCAATCTCTCCGAAGGCGAGATGCGGGGACAGGCGGGACGTTCCTTCCACCGCCGGGAGGTCGCGAGCCCGACGATAGTCCGCCAGCGTTTCGTCGACGAAGTGCGAAAGCCGCTGCTTCGCGCCATCCTCGCCCGGAGTCCATGTGGCGCGCAGGCCGCCTGCCCAGTCCGGCGACGTCGGCAGCAGGCGCCATGCCGCGAGAGGGTCGCCGGCCGGCCACGTCTCGGGGGCCGGCAACGTCCTCGGGGCGGGCAGGGGAGTGGCGGGGGGCGGCAGCATGCGGCAGGCGCGCCAGAAGGGAGTGAACACCTTGAAGGGGGCGCCGCTTTGGGTGCTGACTTCCCACGGCTCGAACAGGAGGTTGGCCTTGAAGCTCTCTACCGTTACCCCCCGTTCGGAAAACAGCTTCTTCAGACGCCCGTCACGATCGCGCGATCCCTGATCATAGACGCGATTCCAGAAGATCGCCTTTGCGCCACATTCCTCGGCGAGTTCGGCAAGCACTTTCTCGGCAGGACCGCGGCGCAGGACCAGGCGCGATCCAAGTCCGCGCAGGGATGCGTCGAGGGATTGGAGGCTGTAATGCAGCCACCAGCGCGAGGCGGCACCGGGCGCTCTCACACCCTCGGTTTCGACGTCCAGTACGAACACCGGCACGACGGCATCGCCAGAACCCAGCGCCTTGATCAGCGCGGGATTGTCGGAGAGCCGGAGGTCGCTACGAAACCACACTATCGAAACGGACATGTGTGGCATACGCACACTGCAACGGAACGGATGATCCGGCCGGGACCCGCTCAGGATCGTGGGCAGTTAGGCGTCGGTCGCATTTCGAGGTTCTGGAGATCCGCGGTGACCGTGACCAGCCCGGTGTCGACGGTCAGCCGGTCGAGCACGCCATTGTCGAAGACCTGCGCCGTCACCGAAAAGAGGGGGCGCTGGGCCTGTTGGCGGCCGCGGGTGAAGGTCATGAATACCGGCCATGACTTGCCCTTGGGCGTGACGACTGGCTTGTCGGTCGGTCGGGACGGCCGGAGGCGGCCGTCGTCCAGTTGCGTCACGTCGATCAGGAAGCCGTCCCCCATCACCTCGGGATCGAACATCAGCGCGGGGAACGAGGCGGCGTTGGCACGCAGCCGCTCGGTGAGGTGATCGATGGCTGCAACCGGCATCAGGGTAGCGAATGGCAGGACGATCTGGGAAGGCTGCGCACCCGCGGTGGCGATCTCGGCGCGCAGTTCGCCGGCCGCACGCTGGACGCGGCCCTTCGTCTCGCTCGTATTGCCGTTCTGAACCTGCGTGGTGCGATACCGAAAATTGTTGCCGCTGCGCAGTTCCTCGGCGTCGAGCTTCGAGGTTAGGCTCATTTTCCAGGATGCGGTCAGCGCGATCTCAGTCGCGATGTCGCGCTTGAGGTGCCAGCCCGTGCAATCCAGCTTCAAGTCGTGGACGGCGGTGCCAATGCGGGGGGCATTTGCGGCAGCACCCAGTCGCAGCACATATTCGGCGCGATGTGGCTGCATCTGCGCGAAGGCCAACTGCGGCCCCCCCAGGACGGCAGCTACGACGAAACACACCAGACGACGCATTGCGGCACCTTGCGCATGCTCCTGCATCAGGTCAATCGTGCTTCACATGAAATTGCGAGAGATCGTGGCCGCAATCTGGCAGGGACTCGGTCCGCCGGACCCAACGCCCGCGATGGCCGCGCCGATGGAGCAGGCCGATCTGATCGAAGTCTTCAAGCACGACCGGCAGATGACGCTGAAGCGCGAGGGCAAGGTCTTGAAGCGGTACCGTATCGCGCTCGGATTCGCGCCAGAACGACACAAGGAGCGCGAAGGTGACGGTCGTACGCCCGAAGGTCACTACACGATCGATGCGCGCAATCGGCGCAGCGCCTTTCACCTGTCCTTGCGCATCTCCTATCCCCGCGAGCGGGACAAGATGCATGCCGCCTCACTCAATGTGCCGCCCGGCGGCGACATCTACATCCACGGAATGCCCAACGGCTGGCGCAAGTTCGCGACCCGGCATCCGCGCCGCGACTGGACGACGGGCTGCATTGCGGTGAGCGATGCCGAGATCCGCGAAGTCTGGTCGCGGGTACCGACGGGGATCTCGGTGGCGATCCATCCATGACGGGGCTGGAGTTCGTCTGCGCGGGCGAGCGCCTGGAGGCGCTGCCGATGGGGGCGTTGCACTGGCCAGCCGAGCGATTGCTGGCAGTCGCCGACCTGCACCTGGAAAAGGGCTCGTCCTATGCCGTCAACTCCCGCAAGCTTCTGCCGCGTTACGACACGCGCCAGACGCTGACCGCGCTCGCCACGCTGATCGATGTCGTGCAGCCGCAGACGATCGTCTGCCTCGGCGATTCGTTCCACGATCGGACCGCGATCGCGCGCATGCCGGAGACGGAACGCCTCGAGATCGGGCGGCTGACCGCACGGACACGCTTCGTGTGGATCGCCGGCAACCACGATCCGGCGCCGCCGCCCTCGGGCTGGGGCGAGGTCGCCGAAGAGATCAACGCGGGACCTCTGATTTTCCGGCACGAGGCCCTGTTCGGGCCCGCCGATGGCGAGGTCTCGGGTCACTACCATCCCGTTGCCGCACTCACGGTAAGGGGACGAGGCTTGCGGAGGCGCTGCTTTCTCACCGACGGACGGCGGCTCATCCTTCCGGCATTCGGCGCCTATGCCGGCGGCCTCAACGCGCTCGACCCGGCGATCGCGCAGCTCTTTCCGGCCGACTACGACGCGCTGGTGGTCGGTCGCGACGCGGTGCGCCGCCTGTCGTGGCGCCAACTCCGGCCGGATGCGGCGGCATGGCGGTGAACGTGGCGAGACAACCGCGCCACTCGTAACTCGAGGGCGATGACCGCCTGGTACGCCCGACGGTCGCTCGGTGCCCGGGGACGCGCGGTCGATCGCACACGAAAAGCGAAACAAAGGACGGGGCTTTAGCAATTCGCAGGAAAAGCGGACGGCGATCCGGCGGCGCCGGCGGGATCGGCCGGCGCCTTGTTGGCCGAGGCGTCAACCCGGCAGGCAGGACAAACAGAGAAGGCGGTAAAAGCGTCGGGGGGGGGGGG
>JABMNB010000168.1 GCA_013205335.1 Rhodospirillales bacterium | reverse complement strand
GACGATGAGCCAGACGCCGAAGCCGAAGGCCAGCGCCGCCAGGGTCGAGCGGCTGTCGATCATCGTCATGGCGACGACGACGGCCGCCAGCGACACGACGAGTGCCACGCGCAGCCGCATCAGGGCGGGCCACAGCTCGGCGCGCTTCCAGCCGAGGAAGGGCCCGACGCAGAGCGCGGCGAACAAGGGCGCACAGAGCGGCACGAAGGTGGCGTTGAAGAAGGGCGGACCGACCGACACCGACTTGCCGGTCAGCAGATCGAGAAACAGCGGGTAGAGCGTGCCCAACAGCACCGTGGCGGCGAGTGTGCAGAGCAGGAGATTGTTGAGGATCAGCGCGCCCTCGCGGCTGACCGGCTGGAACAGGCCACCGCCCTGGAGTTGCGGCGCGCGCCAGGCGTAGAGGGCAAGGCCGCCGCCGGTGATGAACAGGAGGAAGCCCAGGATGTAGAGGCCGCGCGCCGGATCCTGGGCGAAGGCATGGACGGAGGTCAGCACGCCCGAGCGCACGAGGAAGGTCCCGAGCAGCGACAGCGAGAAGGCGAGGATGGCGAGCAGGACCGTCCAGCTCTTCAGCGCGTCGCGCTTCTCCACCACGATGGCGGAGTGCAGCAGCGCCGTGCCGGCGAGCCACGGCATCAGCGAGGCGTTCTCGACGGGGTCCCAGAACCAGAAGCCGCCCCAGCCCAGGATGTAATAGGCCCACCACGAGCCCAGCGCGATGCCGAGGGTCAGGAAGCACCAGGCGGCCAGCGTCCAGGGCCGCACCCAGCGCGCCCAGGCGGCATCGACGCGGCCTTCGAGCAGCGCGGCGATGGCGAAGGCATAGGTCACCGAGAAGCCGACATAGCCCAGGTAGAGAAGCGGCGGATGGAAGGCGAGGCCGGGATCCTGCAGCAGCGGATTGAGACCGTTGCCATCCGGCGGGGCGGGAAACACGCGCTCGAACGGGTTCGAGGTGAAGAGCAGGAACGCGAGGAATCCGACGCCGATCAGCGCCTGGACGGCCAGCACCCGGCTGCGCAGCGTGTCGGGCAGGTTCGCGCCGAAGATGGCGACGGCCGCGCCGAACAGCGCGAGGATCAATGCCCACAGAAGCATCGAGCCCTCGTGGTTTCCCCACACGCCGCTCACCTTGTAGAGCAGCGGCTTGGCGGAGTGCGAGTTGGCCACGACATTGGCCACGGAGAAGTCCGAGGTGACGAAGGCCTGGGTCAGCGCGCCGAAGGCGATCAGCACGAGGAACGCCTGCGTCAGCGCCGCCGTGCGGCCGAGTGCCATCAGACGCAGGTCGCCTCTGCTCGCACCCACGAGTGGCAACGTGCCCTGCACGAGCGCAACGGCCAGTGCGAGGATCAACGCAAAGTGTCCGAGTTCAGGGATCATGCAACGCCTAGCATCGCGGACAGAAAACCAACCCCGTCGTCCTGAGCGAAGCCGCCCATGGGGCGGCGTAGTCGAAGGACCTCTTTTCCGGCGCACGATCCGTCGAAACGAAAAGAGGTCCTTCGACTACGCTTCGCTCCGCTCAGGACGACGGACGATGTGAAACACCGCGTGAAAGCCTCCACACCACCAGCGCCAATGCTGCTTCGCATCATTTGCGCTCTTTCCACTGCCCTGACTCCTTGATCGCCTTCGCGACCTCCTTGGGCATGTAATTCTCGTCATGCTTGGCGAGAATCTCGCGCGCCGTGAAAACGCCGTCCGGGCCGATGGAGCCCTCGGCGATCACGCCCTGACCCTCGCGAAACAGATCGGGAAGGATGCCGCGATAGACGACCTTGAGCGTCTTGTTCGTGTCGGTAACGGTGAAGCGCACGAACTGGCCGTCCTTCTGGACGCTGCCCTGCTCGACCAGCCCGCCCAGCCGGAAGCGCCGCTCCGGGCCGACGTTCTTCTCGGCGACCTGCGTCGGCGAATAGAAGAAGACGAGATTGTCGTTCAGCGCCGTCAGCACGAGCGCGACCGCGACGCCGAGCGTGCCCAGCGATCCCAGCAGCAACCAAAGGCGGCGGCGCTTCGGTGTCATCGGCGTTTCTCCAGTCCCCGTGCCGCCAGCTCGCGTCGCACCCTGTTGCGGGCGCCGAGCGAGGCGATCACCAGACCGCCCAGGATCGCGGCGGCCACCAGATAGGCGGCGAGGATGTAGGCGGCGTGGTTGCTCATGCGGCGGCCTCGGCGTTCTCGAGTCGGCGGCGGTCGATTTCGGTCTCGGTCCGCAGCAGCACCAGCAGCACGAACAGCATCAACAGTGAGACCGCCATCCAGAGCAGCGGCACCAGGATCGAATTGTGGATCGCCGGCGCGTCGAGCCGCGTGATCGAGGCGGGCTGGTGCAGGGTGTTCCACCAGTCGACCGAGAACTTGATGATCGGCAGGTTGATCACGCCGACCAGCGCCAGGATCGCCGACGCGCGATCGCCGCGCTCCGGCGAATCGTAGGCACGGCTCAGGGCGATGTGACCGAGATAGAGGAAAAAGAGCAGCAGCATCGAGGTGAGCCGCGCGTCCCACACCCAGTAGGTGCCCCACATCGGCCGGCCCCACAGCGAGCCGGTGAGCAGGCACACCGCCGCGAAGCTGGCGCCGACCGGCGCGGCGGCGCGCGCCATCAGTGCCGCCAGCGGATGACGCCAGACCAGCAGCGAGGCGCCGAGTCCCGCGAGCAGCGCGTACCCCGCCATCGACAGCCACGCCGCCGGCACGTGCAGGAACATGATCCGCACCGTGTCGCCCTGCTGGTAGTCGGCCGGCGCCACGAAGAAGGCCATGTAGAAGCCGACCGCCAGCATCAGTGCCGTCGCGAAGCCGAGGCTCGGCAACACGCGCTGGCTGAAGCGGCGGAAACGCGCAGGATTGGCGAGAAAATGCAGGTCGACCATCGGCCCCATCCTCCCTATTCGCCGGCTTGCCGCAAGGCTGCTGCAATCGCCCAAGGCGTCGTGGCCAGGGCGACCAGTGCAAGAGCGGCGAGGATCGCGACATGCGTCACGATGCCCTCGCCCGCCGCCAGTGCCTCGATCGCGCCGGCTCCGAAGATCAGTGTCGGCACGCAGAGCGGCAGAGCGAGGAGAGCCAGCAGGGCGCCGGATTTGCGCGCGCCGAGGGTCAGCGCCGCCGCCAGGCCGCCGATCAGGGACAAAGTGGGCGTGCCCACCAGCAAGGTCACGCCCAATGCGAGCGGGCTGGGTCCATCGAGACCGAAGGCGATGCCCAGAACGGGCGCGAGCAGGCTGAGCGGCAGGCCGGTCACGATCCAGTGAGCCGCGCACTTGGCGAGCGCCGCCAGCTCAAGCGGCCACGGCGCCAGCAGGAGAAGATCGAGCGTGCCATCCTCGTAGTCGGCGGCGAACAGCCGGTCGAGCGACAGGAGAGCCGCGAACAAGGCCGCGCACCACAGCACGC
Organism: Rhodospirillales bacterium; assembly: GCA_013205335.1. Lineage (GTDB taxonomy): Bacteria > Pseudomonadota > Alphaproteobacteria > Reyranellales > Reyranellaceae > Reyranella. Next base: position 2,222 of record JABMNB010000168.1, on the reverse strand, counting down.
CCGCCGCGATGCGCGCCAGCACGTTGGTCTCGGGACCGATGCCCAGCGGGAAAAGCACCGTTGCCACGACGAAGAAAGCCAGCACGACGCCGACATCGCCCGGACGCCGCAACACCAGGCGCAGGTCGCGCATGAGGAGCGTCGTGAAACCGTTCATGCGACGTCACCATCATGTTCCTCTCCCCCGCCAGGAGAGGTTAGGTGAGGCGGTAACACGGTGCGCATCCCCCTCACCCTTCCTCTCCCCCTGGCGGGGGAGAGGTGCTTGAAAGGGTTGGGCCGAGTTCGAGCGAGCGTCCCTCGACGCCGAGTTCGGCGTGGGTCGCGGCGATGGCCAGCCCGCCGGCCGCGAGATGGGACTGCAGCGCCGTCCGGAACGCCGCCTGCGCCGGCGCGTCGAGCGCGTTCAGCGGCTCGTCGAGCAGCCAAAGCGGCGCCTGCGAGAGCGCGATGCGCGCGAGGGCCGTGCGACGACGCTGACCCGCCGACAGGGTGCGCACCTCCCGTGCAGCAAGTGCGTTGAGATCGAAGGCAAGCAGCGCGCCGTCGAGGCGGTCCCCGGCCTCGCCGCCGCGCAGCCGTTCCGCGATCAGGAGGTTTTCGATCACCGTGAGATCGCCTTTGAGCCCCTCGAGGTGGCCGAGCCAGGCGAGGCGCCCGCGCCAGGTCTCGGGGTCCTTGGCGACGTCGACGCCGCGCCACGAGACCGTACCGGCCTCCGGCGGCGTCAGTCCGGCCAGGGCCCGCAGCAGACTGGTCTTGCCGCTGCCGTTCCGGCCCGTCAGCGCCAGCAGTTCGCCCGCGCCCAACCCGAAGGAAACGCGGTCGAACACCAGCCTGCCGCCGCGGCGGCAGGCAAGGCCGGTCACTTCGAGAAGCGGAGGTACCATGAGTGCCCTCCTAGCATGGGGGCAGCGGGCAAAGAAAAAGGCCGTCATCTCGGGGGAGAGTGAGATGACGGCCTAAGCGCCTCCGAAGAGGCTAGAACGTGGCTTTGGGGGGACCACGTTCAGGGGGAGATACAAGACAGAAGATGGAAAGCACGGGTGGCCATCGCTAGACCCAAATAGGGCAAAATCGGGGTATTTAGACCCCGCGCATTTTGCGCGGGGTCGGCGAGCGGCAGGGCCTGCAGGCGCGCAGCGCCGAAGGCCCGGGAGCTCGCTCGGTGCAGAATAGATAAGGATTTCAAGATCTTGAGGGTGTCGCAACACCCTCACCCGTTCTGCACCGCGCCGGCTCCCGGGCCACAGAAGGCCCTGCCGCCGGCCAGCGCCGCAAACGGCGCTAAGCCCCTGCCGCCCGCCACGCCCAAGCGCTGCGCGCTTAGGCGTAGGGATCTGCAGCGTCGCGCATCCCGTCACCCATGAACTGGTACGCCAGGATCACCAGAATCACCGGCACCACCGGCAACATCAGCCACCAGTTCACGGCAACGACATTGATGTCCGTCGCCTCGTTCAACAGCACGCCCCACGACGTGATCGGAGGCCGCAAACCGAGGCCGAGGAACGACAAGGCCGTCTCGGCCAGGATCATCGACGGAATCGACAGGGTGGCCGAGGCGATCAGGTGGCTCATGAAGCCCGGCAGCAGGTGGCGGCCGATGATCCGGGCGGGCTTGGCGCCCATCATCTGGGCGGCCGCCGCGTAATCCTCCTCGCGCAATGACAGGAGCTTGGAGCGGACGGCACGTCCCAGGCCCGGCCAGTCGAGCAGCGCCAGGATGATGGTGATGCCGAAATAAACCAGCAGCGGCGACCAGGTGACGGGCAGGGCCGCGGAGAGAGCGAGCCACAAAGGCAGATGCGGGAAGCTCTTGATGATCTCGGTCACTCGCTGGACGACGCTGTCGATCCAGCCGCCGTAATAGCCCGCGAGGCCGCCCAGCACCAAGGCAAGGGCGAACGAGAGCCCGATGCCGATGATGCCGATGGTGAGCGATATTCGGGCCGCGTAGACGATGCGACTGAACATGTCGCGCCCCAACCGGTCGGTGCCCAGCAGGAAGAAGGTGCCGTCTTCGGGAGGACAGACGAAATGGAAGCGGCCTTCGACCAGACCCCAGAACTCGTAGCTCTCGCCGAGGCAGAAGAAGCGGAGCTGCTGCGGCTTGCTGGTGTCGGGCGAGTAGATTCGCTGCAGCGTGGCCGGGTCGCGCTCCATCTTGAGGCCGTAGACGAACGGTCCGAGGAACGAGCCCTCGTGGAAGAGATGAACCG
>JABMNB010000167.1 GCA_013205335.1 Rhodospirillales bacterium | reverse complement strand
TTGCGGGACCGCCGTAGTAGGCGAGGCTGCCGGGCTCGGCGTTACCGTCGCCGTTGTAGTAGCTGAGACAGTCGCGCAGCGGCGCGGTCATAAGGTCGGCCTCACGGCAATGCTTCGCGTACGCGTCCTCATTCTCTTTCTTCACGTCGACGATGCGTGCGCCGCGCTGCTTCATAGTCTGCAGCATCCACACCACATAATCCGTGTGGCCTTCCAGGCCGCGTGTAAAGTTGAACTGACCGCCTCCACCCTGCGGGCCCGACATGATTAACAAGTTGGGAAATCCGTGGCTGTGCAGGCCGAGGAAGGTACGCACGCCTTCATCACGCCACTTGTCGCGCAGAGTGCGGCCATCGCGGCCTTCGATCATGTTGAAAGTGCCCGTCGCCATCCACTCGAAACCGGTGGCATAGATGAGCGCGTCAAGTTCGTATTCGACGCCCTCGTGCACGACACCCTTGGGCGTAATCCTGCTCACGCCCAAGGGCGCTGTATCAACCAGATGTACGTTTGGAAGGTTGAAGGTCGGCAGATACTCATCGTGGAAGGTCGGCCGTTTGCAGCCATAGGGATAATAGGGTTTCAGCGCCGCAGCGGTTTTCGGATCCTTCACCACCTCATCCACGCGCGCACGAATCTGCTCCATGATTCGGAAATTTGTGTTGAGCTGCGCCTGGACCATCTCCTCGGGCGACAACTGGCGTTCGTAGACCTTGCGTTCCTTCAGCTGGGTGACGCGGCCGGCAAGGAAGTCGTCGTTGCCCTGCAGAGCTGTGCGGCCGGAGGAGATCGTGGCAAGACGCTCGCGCCGCGCCTTGGCCCAGCCTGGCTGATTCGACCATGCATCGATCTCTTCCTGCGTCGTGGCGCGCTGGTCGCGCACGTCGATGGTCGAGGGCGTGCGCTGGAAGATGTGGAGTTCCTTGACCACTTTGGCGATCTCGGGAACCACCTGCACGGCCGTGGCGCCGGTGCCGATGATACCAACGCGCTTGCCTTCAAGATCGTAGGTGTAGTCCCATCGAGAAGTATGAAACGCCTTGCCTGCGAAGGTCTCCATGCCTTCGATACGTGCCAGCTTGGGCGTGGTCAGAATGCCGTTGGCGAGCACAACGTACCGCGCGCGCATGCGATCGCCTCGGTCGGTCTCGATCGTCCATTGCGCGCCATCCTCATCCCAGGTGGTGCGCTCGACGGTGGTGTGGAACAGGCAGCGGTCGTAGAATTTGTGTCGTTCGGCCATCGCCTGGCAATATTCAAGGATCTCGAACCCCGAGGCGAACTTCATGCTCGGGTAGAAGCCCATCTCCTCCAGCAGCGGCAGATAGGAGTAGGATTCGACGTCACAAGCGATCCCCGGATAGCGGTTCCAGTACCAGGTACCACCGACATCGCCGCCCTTCTCGCAGAAACGAACGTCGTTGAAGCCTGCGGCTTGAAGCTTGTACCAGAGCACCAATGCACCAAAGCCGGCGCCGATCACCAGGACCTCACACTCGTCGGTAAGCTTGTCGCGTGGAATAGCCGGTGCGGAGTAAGCGTCCTCGAGGTACTTCGCGAATTCACCTTCCATCGCCATGTAGTTGGCGGCACCGCGGCGCGCCTCCTTGTTGGCGCGGTACTTGGCCTGCTCCGTGGCGTTGAACTTCGCGCCCGGAGGTGGATCTGGCAGCGTCTTCAATGCCGTGTCGGCGACGGGCGAGTAGCCCTTGCCGGTGATCTTCTCCGTCGCCTTGGCGGCACGAGTATTGAACAGTTTCTGCGCGGTGGTGGGATCAATGCGTATCGAAGCGGTCATGGCAACTGGTCTGTCCCCCATCGGCGATACAAATCGAGAGCTCGGATCCGGCAGTAAGGGCCAGCCCGTGGTCTGAGCGAAGCAGAGCGTAATGCAAGCCGCCGGCAGGCGGCAAGAAGGCTGCCAGGAGCGGCGGAAAGGAGCCGGGCGACGCGTAAGGCCCGACACCGCCGTAGTTGTGTCATCAGCTTTCGATAAGTTCCTGAACCAATGCCTCGAACATTGTCGATGCGTTTCCCTGTGATGTGACCGCGAAGAATTCCCCACCGCCCTCAGGGAACCTGAACCAGTGAGTTGCACCGACCGTTACAGAGATCAGAATAACATCAAGCCATGAAGATTAGTCGCCGCACCTTCATCCTTGCTGCAGTCGGCACGGCGGCCGACACTCGTGCAATGGCTCAAACCCTCCCGAGAAACGCCCCGATCATCGATGATCTTAGTCGCGGAGCACCCGAGGCCAGCATCGGCACGTCCTGGCAGCTCTTCACCGACCAGGTAATGGGCGGTGTTTCTACGGGCACCATGAGCCGCGAACTGGTCGGCGGCCGTCTTGCTATCCGCATGCTGGGAGACGTCCGCCTGGAAAACAATGGCGGCTTCGTCCAGTTGGCGCTCGATCTT
>JABMNB010000166.1 GCA_013205335.1 Rhodospirillales bacterium | reverse complement strand
GCGCAGGGGCGGTCGTGGCAGGCTTCGCGACCGCAGGAGCTTTCGGCCGAAAGGCTTCGGGATTGGACAGCAGCGCGATCCACTTCTCGGCATCGAGCTTCGGCAAGAACAGCCGGCTCTCGAGCGACGGGTTCGCGCCGCTGATCAACGTGACGTTGCCGGAAACGCTTTCGTCGCCGATCGACATCTTGAAATCGCTGAGCGCCAGTTTCTCGGCCGAGAGGTCGATGTCGCCGTCGAAGGCGAACTGGCCGATCGCCGCGGCATCGAAAGCCGGCGGTTCCTGACCGCCGGCGCGCACCAGGGCGGCGATGAAGTCGGTCAGCCCGCCGGTCGCGAGCGAGACCTTGCCCTTCACGTCGGCATCGACGGCGATGCGACTGATATGGCCATCGAAGTTCAACGTCCCGCTCTGCACCTTGAGCTTGAAGGACATGTCGTTGCCCTTGTCCGTCGGCGTGCCCACCTTCGCCTTCAGCGACAGCGGAACACCGTTGACGGTGGCCGTGGCATCGAAGTCGAACGGCCCCTGGAAGGAACCGACGGACGCCAGGGCTTCGAGCTGCTCTGCCTTCAGCGTCTGGCCGGTCTTGGGATTGGTGTAACTGAGCGTTCCCTCCCTGATCTTGAGGGTTCCGATCGCCAGATGCAGGCCGCTGCTCGGCGCCCCGGCCGGCTGGGTAGCGCTCGCGCCGGGACTGAACTCCCAGTTCGGTCGGCCCTCGGCATCGGTCTCGAGGACGATGGTCGGCCTGAAGAGCGTGAGCCGTCCGACCTCGATCCGGCCCTGGAGCAACGCCCAGAAGGACGGCGCGACGCCGATCCAGCGCACGTCCACCATCTGGGCGCCCTTGCCGCCCACGGCATTGGCGAAACGGACCTGTCGCGCACTGATGCGCAGGGTCGGGAAGACCGTGAGCTTGAGCGGACCTTCGATCACCATTTCGCGGCCGGTCGCTTCCTTCACGGCGGCGATCATGGCGGGCTTGTACTGGTCGATGTTCAGCAGAGTAGGCGCCGCCACGCCGGCAAGCGCCAGCAGAGCGAGAAACGCCACGACGGCCGCTCCGATCCGGATCCAGGTTCGCTTCTGCATGGCCATGTCTCGTGAACGCCCCGGGCCTGTGAACGCCGCGAGGCGCCGCAGGATGCACCGCAGTCTATTTGAGGTGCCGCTTTGGGGCTATTCCAAGGTCGTGCCCCGATCCGGCACTCCCCATGAACGCCGCGGCTTCCTATAATCACGGACCATGGAGAGGAAACGACGATGGGTGACATTGCCTTCGGGTTCCAGGCGGCCCCCGCCAGCGACGTCCACAAGTCCGACCAGGCCCTCTATCGCGAGGTGATGGCGGATTGCGCACTCGGCCAGAGGCTGGGCTACGACGCGGCCTGGCTGCTGGAGCATCATTTCAGCGATTACTACCCGACGCCGAGCCCGCTCCTGTTCATGGCGCATATCGCGGCGGCCTTTCCCGACCTGTCGCTCGGCACCTCGGTGCTGGTCCTGCCGTGGTACCATCCGCTGCGGCTGGCCGAGGAGATCGCCATGCTGAACAGCATGACGAACGGCACGCTGCATCTCGGCATCGGCCGCGGCACCGCCAGGATGGAGTACGACGCCTACAACGTCGACATGAACGAGGCGCGGGCCCGCTTCGCCGAGTGCTATCGCATCGTCGAAAAGGGGCTCACGGGGGCGCCCTTCACGCATGACGGGCCGTTCTGGAAGATCGACAAGCCGATCAAGCTGCGTCCCGATCCCACCACGAAGAAGGTCCGCTTCTACGGCGCCATCGGCAGCCCCGCCAGCGCCGAGGTGATGGGCGATCTCGGCGTCGCGCCGATCTGCCTTTCGACCTTTCCCGACAAGCTGCTGGTGAAGATCCTCGAACGGTGGCGCGCCCGGGCGGGCGCCGCCGCGACTGGCGCGATCCTGCCGATATCGGTCAAGATGTTCATCACCGACACCGACGAGGAGGCGCGCGACCTCGGCCGCCGCTACTATCCGCCCTACTTCGATCTGCAGTGCACACACTACGAATCCGACGCCAACCCGTGGGCCGATATCCCGGAATACCAGGATTTCAGCCGCATGTTCGCCAACCTGCGCAAGCTCACCGACCCGTCGGAACTCGGTCCGTTCATGGAGTCCAATCTGGTCGGCAGCCCCGAGACGATCTGCCGGCGCATCGACCAGCTCGCGGCGCTCGGGTTCAACTACTTCATGGTTTCCTCGGCCACGCCGGGGACGCCGCTGGAGCTGCGGCAGCGCATGATGACCCGCTTCGCACAGGAGGTTTGCCCGCGCTACTCGAGCAGCATGCGGGCGGTGCGCGCCGCCTGATCGGCCAACCAACCTGTCGGCCCGCCACCCGGTCGGCCAGGCAATTGTATTGCTTGTATCCTCGGAGCCCGGTCGTCTTCCCGTGACGTGTTGGCCGGCCCTAGTGTGCAGGAATGCAACTTTCGCCCGGCCCGCGATGCTGTCAGCTTTGTGACAAGGCTGTGGCCAGTTGGCTCGGCGTGGCGTGAAGGTTTGGCGATGCGTACGAGGCT
>JABMNB010000165.1 GCA_013205335.1 Rhodospirillales bacterium | reverse complement strand
GCGCGCGGCTTCGCCTTCAGCGCCTCGGCGATCATCGGCAGAAGTTCTGCCTTGTGGGCGACCCGCTGGGCGCTCCTGGCGAACTTCGGGTCGGTCGCCCACTCGTCGCGGCCCAGCACCTTGGCGCAGCGCGCCCACAGCCGGTCGTTGCCGGGCGCCAGGCAGATCGGATGATCGGCCGTGTCGAAGGTCTGGTAGGGCACGATCACGGGGCTGCCGGTGCCGTGCCGCTGGGAGACCGTGCCGTTGGCGAGGTAGCCGTTCACCTGGCCCTCGACCCAGTGCACGGCCGAGTCGAACAGCGACGTATCGACGAGGCATCCCTTGCCGGTCTTGTCGCGCAGCCGGAGCGCCGCCAGGGCACCGATGGTGCAGAACATGCCGGTCGCCTTGTCGTTGATCGAGGCGCCGCAGAAGGTCGGCGGATCCTCCGGGCGGCCGGTCACACTCATCATGCCGCCATAGGCCTGCAGCAGAGGATCGAAGGCGGGCTTCATGCGCAGCGGCCCCTGGTAGCCGAACGCCCAGATCGAGCAGTAGATCAGGCGTGGGTGACGCGCGAGCATCGACTCGGGGCCGATGCCGACCTCGTCGACGACACCCGGCCGCAGGTTCTGGATCAGGATGTCGGCGGTGTCGCAAAGCTTGTGAAGCTTCTCGATGTCGGTCGCCAGCTTGAGGTCGAGAACGACGGAACGCTTGTTGCGGTTCTGGGAATAGAAGTAGAGCGAGGTCTGGCCGTCGGGGCCGAACGGAGGGCCCCAGATGCGGGCATCGTCGCCGCCGTCGGGCTTCTCGATCTTGATGACGTCGGCGCCCATGTCGGCCAGCAGGACGCCGGCCAGCGGACCGGCCAGCGCCTGGCCCACTTCGATGACGCGAACTCCCTCGAGCGGTAGTGTCACTTTCGTCCTCTTCCCGAGCCTGACGGCATGCGTTTGGATCGGCGGCATCCTAGCCGCCGTCACCGGTCACACGCTATGTGCAGGGCCTCGCGAAGCGGAACCGCCTACTCGACGAAAGCCTTTTCGACGACGAATTCGCCCGGAGTGGTGGTGCTACCCTCGGAGAGGCCCATGCCTTCGAGCAGGGCCCTGGTGTCGGCCAGCATCTGGACGGAGCCGCAGAGCATGAACCGGTCGGTCTCGCGGGCCATCGCCGGCAGGCCGACGTCGCTCGCCAGGGTGCCGTTCTCGATCAGGTGCGAGATGCGGCCGCGATACTTGAACGGCTCGCGCGTCACCGTCGGATAGTAGACCAGCCTGTCGCGCACCATGTCGCCCAGGATCTCGTCGGCCGGCAGCTCGTCGGCCAGGGCGGAGCGATAGGCGAGGTCGCGGACGTGGCGGCAGCCATGGACCAGGATGACCTTCTCGTAGCGCTCGTAGACCTCGGGATCACGCACGATCGAGAGGAAGGGGGCGAGGCCGGTGCCGGTGCCCAGCAGGTAGAGGTTGCGGCCCGGGGTCAGGCTGTCGAGCAGGAGCGTGCCGGTGGCCTTGGCGCCGACCAGCACGGGATCGCCGGGAACCAGCTTCTTGAGGTGCGAGGTGAGTTTGCCGTCGGGAACCTTGATGGAGAAGAACTCCAGCTCGTCGACATAGTGAGCGCTGGCGATCGAGTAGGCGCGGAGCAGCGGCTTTCCCTCGACCTTGAGGCCGATCATCGTGAACTGGCCGCTGGCGAAGCGGAACCCCTTGTCGCGGGTGGTCCGGAAGCTGAACAACTCGTCGGTCCAATGATGCACCGACAAAACGGTCTCGTTCCTCAACGCGCTCACGCCAACACTCCTACGCAACGGGTTCCGGACGGCGCCGGCGGACTGGATATAGTGCGGTGCAACATAGAAAGCCACATATGCAAATAATTCGCAATAACAGTAATTCCGTCTTCTACGGGGCTTTGGCAGAAGGAATTTCGTGTCGGGTGGCAGTTGCGTGAAGATGTTGCCCGGGGGAGCCGCAAGCCGATCGCGGACCCGTCGCGGCGACCTATGGTGAGGGGATACCCCGCGCCTGTGCGACCGACGAGAAACTGGAGGGTCCTGTGCGATGAAGGTGATGGTTGTGCTGCTCGGCCTCGCGCTGGCGCTCGTCTCTCCTCCCGTGCGGGCGGCGGAACCGGTGGACATGCTGCTGGTGCTGGCCGCGGACGTCTCGCGCAGCGTGACCGAGCGCAAGTTCAGGCTTCAGCGCGAGGGAGCCGCGGCTGCCATCACGCATCCCGACGTGCTGCGGGCCATCGCGTCCGGGCCCAACCGGCGCATTGCCGTGTGTTTCGTCGAATGGGCGTCGGCCAACATGCAGAACGTCGTCGTCGACTGGATGGTGATCGGCGACGGCCTCTCGGCGCGCAGTTTCGGCGACAGGCTGATCGAGTCTCCGCGCTCGTTCGCCGGCAGCACCTCGATCAGCGCCGCGGTGGACTTCGCGGTGGCACAGTTCGGGCGCGCGCCGTTCGTCTCCGACCGGCGTGTCATCGACGTGTCTGGTGACGGCACCAACATCGCCGGCCGCTCGATCGCCGACGCTCGCGACGACGCGGTCGCGAAGAACGTCGCCATCAATGCCCTGGTGATCCTGACGCCGCTCGAGGAATCGTTCCGCCCCGAGCACACCAATCCGCCCGGTGGCCTCGAAAAGTACTTTCAGGACAATGTGATCGGTGGTCCGGGCGCCTTCACGATCGTCGCCGAAGGACATCAGTCCTTCGGCCGCGCCATGACGAAGAAGCTGATCCAGGAGATCGCCGGTTCGCCAAGCAACGAACTGGCGGCCGCGGATTGAGGCCCACTCAGCCGAAGAATTCGAAACTGAAAAGAAAACCGCCGTCTCGACCGGAGCACCGAAGGTGCGGAGTGGAGAGACCTTCGCTCAACGAAAAACCCGACAAATAGTGGAGAGAAGATCTCTCCACTCCGCGGCGGAGCCTGCCCCGAGGCTTCCGAGGGGCGCTCCGGTCGAGATGACGGAGTGCCGGGGCGTCCTATTCCGCGGTCGCGCCGGATGCCTTGATGATCGGCAGCCACAGTGCCTGATCGTCCGCGATCAGCTTGCGGGCGGCGGCCGGTGTGTCCGGCGGCAGCACCTCGAAGCCCTGGACCAGCAGCTTCTCCTTCACCTGCGGCATCTGGGCGATGCGGCCGATCTCGCTGTTGAGGCGCGACACGATCGGGGCGGGCGTGCCCGTGGGTACTGCGAAGCCCAGCCAGGTGGCGACCACGAAGTCGGGCAAGCCTGCCTCCATCATGGTCGGCACGTCGGGCAGGATGGCCGAACGATCCTTGGTCGTGACGGCCAGCGCCTTCAGCTTGCCGGCCTTGATCTGGCTAACCACGGTCGGCGCATTGAAGAAGCCCATCGTCACCTCGCCGTTGATCACCGCGAGGACCGCGGCCGGCGCCCCCCGATAGGGCACGTGCTGCAGCTTCACGCCGGTGCGCTGCTCCGTGATCACGCCCGACATGTGGAGGCTGCTGCCGACGCCGCTCGACCCGTAGGTGAGTTCGCCCGGCCTGGCGCGTGCCTGTGCGATCACATCGGCGACGGTGTTGGCCGGGTTGGCGGTGGAGACGACCATGACATTGGTGAGGATGCCGGTCGTGGACACCGGAATGAGATCCTTCAGCGGGTCGTAACCCGGCGACTTGTAGAGACCCATGTTGAAGACGGTCGCGCCCTGCGAGGTCAGCAGCAGCGTGTAGCCGTCGGCCGGTGCGCGGGCGCCCTCCGCGGTGCCCAGCAGGCCGCCGGCACCGCCCTTGTTGTCGATCACGACTGGCTGACCGAGCGCCTTGGCCAGTTCCTCGCCGAAGGTGCGACCGACGATGTCGGCACCGGCGCCCGCGGCGAACGGGATGATCATGCGGATCGGACGCTCGGGCCAGTCTGCCGCCAGTGTCGGCGCCGATGCGAGCAATGGGGACGCGCACAGCAGAAGGGCCGTCAGGGCATGCCGGCGCGGAAGAACCTGCCGTGATGAATTCATATCGGCTCCTCCCTGGAGTGTCGTGCGGACGCGTTGTTCGCGCCTTGTTGCTCCCGACAGTACTATCGCGGCCGGGCCGTTCGTAGCGGCCCGGCCTCCCCAGCTCCCGTTTATTTGTCCAGCCAGACGTCCTCGAAACGCGAGCCGTTGTAGAGGCTGTTCACCATCGGGCGGAACCCCTTCACGTGGGGATGCCAGCAGCTTCCCGCGACGTTCCACATGACGATCGGGCGGAAGCCCTCCTCGAGGATCTGCTTGTCGATCTCCCAGACGAGCTTCTTGCGCTTCTCCATGTCGCGCTCGGCCGACTGGATCGGGAAGAGCTTCTCGATCTCGGGATTGCAGTAGCCGACATAGTTGCGCTCCGACTTGCAAGCATAGTGCTCGAAGTAGGCCTGGTCGGGATCGTCGACGCCGTTGCCGGTCGTGTTGAGGCCGATGGAGTAGTCCTTGCGCGCGACCTTGTTGAACCATAATGCGGTGTCGACCAGGTCGAGTTCGCCGTCGATATAGATCTCCTTGAGCTGGTCGATCAGGATGACCGCCGGGTCGCGATAGAGAAGGTGGTTGCGGGTCGAGACTTTGAGCTTCAGCCTGTTGTCGGGCCCGTAGCCCAGCTTCTTCATGATCGCCTGCCCTTCGGCGCGGTTCTTGGCGACGTCGGGCCCGTAACCCTGGACCTTGCCGAACATCTCCTTCGGCATGCCCCAGACGCCACCGGGCGCCGGTTGCATGACGCCGCCGGCCTCGCCGTGGCCTTGGGCGAGGATGTCGATGAACGACTTGCGGTCGATGGTGAGCAGCATCGCGCGGCGGATGTCGGCATTGTCGAACGGCGGCGCCGCGCTGTTCACGATCAGGTTGGTGTTGTTGTTCATCGGCGCGACTTCGCAGACGGCGTCGGCGGCCTGCGCCTTGATGTCCTTGAGCAGAGGGATGGTGACGGCGTAGGGCGCCGTCATGTCGTAGCGGCCCGACACGAAGCCCAGCATGGCGGTGCCGCGGGCCGGCACGATCGGCATCTCGATGCCGTCGAGGTAAGGTTTGCCCTTCTTGAAGTAGTCCGGGTTACGGACGAGCTTGACGATTTCCTTCGGCTTGAAATCGCCGAGCTTGAAGGGGCCGGTGCCGATCGGCTTGGTGCGCATCTGCGCCGTCGGCACGTGGCAGGAATAGACCGGGCTGTAGCCCGAGGCGAGCAGGATCAGGAGCGAGGGCTGCGGCTGGCCGAGATGGAAGGTGACTTCACGATCGCCGTTGGTCGTGACCTCCTTGAGATTCCAGTACCATGAGGAACGCGGGTTCTTGCGCAGCTTGTGGTCCTCGCTCTTGCCCGTCAGCATATCCCAGGTGCACTTCACGTCGGCCGAGGTGAACGCCTTGCCGTCGTGCCACTTGGCATTGCCCACCAGCTTGAAGGTGAGTTTCTTGCCGTCCTCGCTCCAGGACCAGCTCTCGGCGAGATCGGGGCGGATCGTTTCGAGGCTGTTCTGCGGAATCTGCGAATCGAAAACGACGAGGTTGTTGTAGAGCCCCATGAACGGCACGACCGTCGAGGTCGTCGCCTCCTCGTGGATCGAGGTGCTGGGCGGATTGTCCGCGATGTACATTTTGAGGGTGCCGCCGCTCTTCTGCGCGAGCGCCGGCACTACCGACAGGCCGAGCGCCGCTACGGCGCCAAGTAATGTGATCGATAACCGCATGTTTCTTCCTCCCATACCCCGTTGCAGAGAGGATGACGAGGTGCGGGCTCTCCGTCGAGAGGGCCGAGCCGGCTAGCGGATCATGGCGCGCAGCTTGGACGACATCAGGTCGGCGGCGAGCACCAGCACCAGAATTACGATCACGCACGCAGCCGTGTCCTCATAGGCGAACAGCTTCATCGAGCTTATCAACTCGAAGCCGATGCCACCGGCACCGACCATGCCCAGTACCGTCGAAACACGGATATTGGTCTCGAAGCGATAGAGCACGACGCCGATCCAGGCGGGCAGGACCTGCGGCAGCACGCCGAACACGATCCGCTGCAGGGTGCCGGCGCCGGCCGCTCGCAGTGCGTCGAGCGGCCCTTCGTCGATCTCCTCGATCGCTTCGGCGAAGAACTTGCCCAGCATGCCGGCGCCATGCAGCGCGATGGCGAGCACGCCGGCAAAGGGGCCGAGGCCGACGGCGGCGACGAAGATCAGGGCCAGAATGATCTCGTTGATGCCGCGCATGATGTTCAGTACCTGACGCAGGCCGTGGAAGACCCAGGCATAGGGCGAGAGGTTGCGCGCCGCGAAGAAGCAGACGGGCAGCGCCAGCACGATGCCGAGCAAGGTGCCCCACAGCGCGATCTGTACGGTCTCGATCGCGGGCTTCAGCAGCTTTTCCATGAAGGCGAAATTGGGCGGCAGCATGCGGCCGATGAAGTCGCCGATCCACGGCAGCCCATCGATGAAGCCGGATATGCTGAGATGAGTGCCGACGGCCGACCACCAGAGGGCGGCGACGGTGGCGCCGAGGATCGGCACCATGATCCACCAGCCGAGTGGACCGCGCGGCTTGTTGACGACGAATTGCAGGGACATTTCTAAGCCCTCCCTTCTACAGCGAGCACCGTGCCGGCCTCCGCCGCGGCGCGGCGGCGCTCGGTGAGACGCTGGGCGGCATCGAGCACGTTGGGATCGTCGAGCCCGGGATAGATGCTGCGGATGACGTCGCCGCTCACGCCGGCCGGGGCGCCGTCATAGACGACGCGGCCCGCCGACAGGCCCACGACCCTCTCGGCGAACTCCAGCGCATAGTCGATCTGGTGGAGATTGCAGAGGACGGCGATGTTCGATTCCTTGCAGCTCTTCTTCAGGTAGTCGAGCACCGTACGCGAGGTCTTGGGATCGAGGCTCGCCACCGGCTCGTCGGCCAGCATGAACTTGGGCTGCTGGGCCAGCGCCCGGGCGATGCCGACCCGCTGCTGTTCACCCCCGGACAGCGCGTCGGCGCGGCTGCGCGCCTTGTGGGACATGGCGACCTGCTCGAGACAATGCAGCGCGATCTTCACGTCGGCTTCGGGAAAGAGCTGCAGGCTGCTGAGGACCGGCGAGAGATCGGCCATGCGCCCGACCAGCACGTTCTTCAGCACGCTGAGGCGCTTCACCAGATTATGCTGCTGGAAGATCATCGCGACGTTGCGCCGGAGCAGGCGCAGGTCGCGGCGGTTGGACGACAGCGGCGTGCCGTCGACCACGATGTCGCCGGCCGTCGGTTCGATCAGACGGTTGATGCAGCGCAGCAGCGTCGACTTGCCGGCGCCCGACGGTCCCAGCACGACGACGAACTCGCCGGGCCGGATCGAGAGACTGACGTCACACAGTGCCTGGTGGTCGCCATAGGATTTGGCAAGACCGCGGATTTCGATCATGGGCCGATTCCCCGGGCTGTCGCCGCAGCTATTTCTGCTTCTTGAGGTCGATGTTGGCGAGCTTCGCGGTCTCGCGCACGACGTCGTAAGCCTGGTCGTTGGTTTCCTTGAAGCCGTTCAGCTTGCCCTGGTCGGACCAGTTGAGGTCCTTGATCGACAGGAAGGCGGCCTTCACCTTGGCCTTCGTTTCGGGTGAGAGATCCTTGCGCCACACCATCGGTGATTCCGGGATCGGCGCGGACTCCCATACGACCTGAATCTGGTCGGCCTTGATGTGGCCCTTGGCGATGGCGGCATCGAGGATGCGGTCGGCGATGGTGGCGGCATCGACCTTGCCGTTGGCGACGGCCAGCGCATTGGCGTCGTGCGCGCCGGTGAAGAGCACGGTCTTGAAGTCGCGCTTGGGCTCGATGCCGGCCTTGAGCAGACCGGCGAGCGGAAAGGCATAACCCGAAGTCGAGGCGGGATCGACGAAGGCGAAGTTCTTGCCCTTGAGATCTTCGAGCGTTTTGATGCCGCTCGACTTCAGGGCGATGATCTTGCTGTGATAGTAGGTGCGGCCGGCCTTGGCGGTCTCGGCGATCGCGAAGGCTTCGACCGGCGTCACGGTGGTGGCCAGCACATAGGAGAACGGTCCGAGATAGGCGATGTCGAGATGCTTGGCGCGCAAGGCTTCGATGACGCCGTTGTAGTCGGTGGCGACGAAACCTTGGACCTTCATTCCAGAATTCTTTTCGACCGCGTCGAGGATGTCCTTGCTCTGCGCGAGCATCGCCCGCGAATCCTCGGAGGGGATCAGCCCGACCTTCAGGACCTGTTGAGCCTGGGCGGTGGCGGTGCCCGAGAGGCCGATGGCTCCGCCGGCCAGCAGCGAGCCCGCGGTGAGAAGCCCGAAATCGCGACGCATCATCCTGGTCATTGTCGTTTCCTCCTTGGTTTCTTTTTCTTCTGTCTTCGACTAAGCGGCCATTTCGGCCAACAGCGTCTCCCGGCGTCCGATGAAGTTGCGTCCGCGGTCGCCCGCCAGCGCGTCGTCGACGAGGCGCGCCCAGTCGCCGGCGGCGATGCCGTGGTCGGTGGCCTCTGGCGAGATACCGAGTTTCTTCAGGAAGGCTTCGAGGCTTGCGGCACCTGCGACCAGGTCGGGGCCGAAGATGCGCCGCAGCGAGGCGTCGCAGGCCGCGTTGCTGCCGGCTACGGCGCGCATCACCATCGGCAGGCTGAACGAGCAGGCAATGCCGTGCGGCACGCCGTGATGCAGCGTCAGATGGTAGGAGAGCGAATGGGCAAGGGCGGTGCGGGTGTTCGAGAAGGCGAGCCCCGCGAACAGGCTGGCGCGCGCCAGTCGCGTGCGCAGTGCCTCGTTGCGGAGATCGTCGGCTAACAGGGGTAGCGCGTCGATCACCTCACGCGCGGCGACTTCGGCCAGCGAACTCGATACGGGGTTGGCGTTGACGTTCCAGATGCTCTCCAGCGCGTGGCTGAGGGCGTCGAGGCCGGTGCTGATCGTGATGGCGCGCGGCAGGCCCAGCATCAGCAACGGGTCGACCAGCGCCACCTCGGGATAGAGCGTCTCGCGCGCCAGCGAATACTTCTTCATCGCACTGGTGTCCCACACCGTGGCCCACGACGTGACCTCGCTGCCGGTTCCCGCCGTGGTGGGGATGGCGATGATCGGCGTCCGGCCGAGTTCGTCACCGCCGCTGCCTGATTCGAGGTGGCGCCGGACCCTGTCGAAATCGCCCGAGCCCGCCGCGACGACCTTTGCGGCATCCATCACGGAGCCGCCGCCCAGCGCCACGATGGCCTCGACGGGACGCGTCGCAGTCGCGTAGGTGCGGCAGGACTCCGCGAGGCCGATGAAGTCGGGATTGGGACCGACGTTGCGGACCATGACGGCAGGCGGGCCGGCCAGGGCGATGGCGCGCCGGGTGAGGTCGGCGAACACACCGCCGTCGTTGGCGTCGTCATAGGTCACGAGGCAGTAGGCCCGACCGGCCAGCACCTTGCCCAGCGACTCGAAGACGCCATTGCCGAACTTCACATCGACCGGATTACGATAGCGCCACATCCGCGCTCTACTCCCATTGCTCTGCTCGGTTGCCTTAGCGGCCTTTTGACAATCTTCCGGCCGCCTCTCACATTTAGCCAATTCAAACATTCTCGAAGTGGCATTGAGAAAATCAATATGAGGCATACGCAGCTCCGCTCCTTCCACGCGGTTGCGCAGCGGCTGAGCTTCACCGCTGCCGCGCGCGAGCTCGGCGTCAGCCAGCCCACCATCACCACGCAGGTGAAGTCGCTGGAGCAGGAATTCGGTGTCGAGCTGTTCGTGCGCCGAGGCCGGCGGATCGAACTCACCGGGACGGGCGGTGGTCTCCTCGACATCACCCGCCGCCTGTTTGCCGATGAGAAAGAGGCGGCCGATTTCCTCAACGAGACGCGCGGCCTCAGAACCGGCCATCTGCGCGTCGGCGCCGTCGGCCCCTATCACGTCACCGACATGCTCGCGGCTTTCAATGCACGTCACCCCGGTCTCTACGTCTCGGTGACCGTCGGTAATTCACGCGACACGCTGCGCGACCTGCTCGACTACCGGACCGACGTGGCTGTGCTCGCCCATGTCGATCCCGATCCGCGGCTTGTCGCCATTCCCTATCGCCGTCACCGGGTGATCGCCTTCTGCCACATCGATCACCCCTTCGCGCAGCGGCGCAGCATCCGCGCCCGCGACATGGAGGGACAGCGCCTGATCGTGCGCGAGGCGGGATCGACGACCCGCCGCGCCTTCGATCAGGCGATGCGGGAGGCCAACGTGAGGCCCCGGATCGTGATGGAGATCGGCAGCCGTGAATCGATCCGCGAAGCCGTGGCCAAGGGCATCGGCATGGGCGTGGTGTCCGAGGCGGAGTTCATTCCCGATCCGCGCATCCGGCCGCTGCCGGTGACGGATGCGGAGGTCTACACCTACGCCCATGTCGTCCACCTGAAGGAGCGCCAGAACGCGCGCCTCGTGCGCGCCTTCCTTCAGGTCCTTGCCGGCCTGCTGACGGTCAGTTCGCCATCCAGCCGCCGTCGACCATCAGGTTCTCGCCGGTGATGAAGGTCGCTTCGTCGGAGGCGAGGAACAGCGCGGCATTGGCAACGTCCTCGGATCGCCCGAGCCGCGGCAGCGGCGTGCGGGCATGGGAATAGTCGATCCAGCGCGGCTCGACGGCGCGCCCGCCCTTGCCGGTGAGGATCTTGCCCGGAGCGACGGCATTGCAGATGATGCTGTCGCGGCCGTAATCGGCGGCGATCTGGCGCGTGATGTAGACCACCGCCGATTTCGAGACGCCGTAGGAGAAATCCTCGGGCGACGAGATCATGCCGTGCTGCGAGGAGATATTGACGATGCGCCCGCGCGCCTCGTGGCGGATTTCCTGCGTCAGCATCTGGCGCACGGCGGCGCGGCATATCAGGAAGACGCCGGTGACGTTCACCTCCATCACCCGGTTCCACTCGTCGAGGCTGGTGTCGGTCAGCTTCTTGCCGGAACGGATGACCGCATCGTTGACCACGATGTCGAGCCGGCCGGTCGGGAGCGCCGCCTGGCGCACCGCCTCTTCGACATCTTTCTCGTTCGACACGTCCCCCTGGAAGAAGGGCACGTTCAGGATCCTGTGCGTCGGCTCGCCGCCTTCGACCACGGCCTCGGTGATGTCCATCAGCAGCAGGGTCGCGCCCTCCGCCTGGAACTTGGTCGCGATGGCGCGGCCGATGCCGGAGGAGGCACCGGTGATGAGAGCGGTCTTGCCGGCAAGTCGGTTCATGGCGGCGGACGACGCAAGGATCGTGCCTCTAGCCGCGCCGCACGCTGGCGCCGCCATCGACCGGCAGGGTCACGCCGGTAATGAAGCTCGCCTCGTCTGAGGCGAGGAAGAGTGCGGCGTTGGCGACATCCCAGCCAGTGCCCATCTTCTTGCGAAGCGGCACCTTGGAATCGCGCTCGGCCTCGACCTCGGCGCGCGTCTTTTTGAACGTGCGGGCCCGCGTGTCGACGGCCATGGGCGTGTTCATCAGCCCGGGCAGGATCACGTTGGCGCGGATGCCGTACTGCGCGTTCTGGTAGGCGAGCTGCTCGGTGAAGGACACCATCGCCGACTTGGTCGCCTTGTAGGCGACGTAGGGATAGGTGGTGATCACCGCCATCGACGAGATGTTGATGATCACGCCGCTTTGCTGCTCGCGCATGATCGGGATCACGTGCTTGGCGGCGAAGATGCAGCTCTTGAGGTTGATCGCGGTGCAGCGGTCGAAAGCTTCCTCGGTGATGTCGAGCAGCTCGGCGTCGCCGCCGGACAGCGAGACCCCGACATTGTTGTGCAGGATGTCGATGCGGCCCCACCGCGCATGCGCCTCGTCGACCATCGCCTTGAGGTCGGCGCCCTTGGTCACGTCGGCCTTGAACGCAACCGCTGTGCCCTGGTTGACGCCGATCATCTCGACGGTTTCCTGCGCCGAAGCGAGATTGTGATCGACGCACAGGACCTTGGCGCCTTCGCGCGCAAAGGTAAGCGCAGTGGCGCGGCCGTTGCCCATGCCCTCGCCGGGGCTCTGTCCGGCGCCGACGACGATGGCGACTCGATCTTTCAGGCGCATGTCACTTTACTCCCGGAATCGGATACTGCTTCAACACTTCCTTGTATTGCGGCTCGTTGTCGATCTGCATGGTGGCCAGAACGCGGACGACGGCGCAGTAGAAGGCAATGGTGAGCACGAGGTCGGTCATGTGCTCGTTGGAGAGATCCTTCTTGATTTCGGCGAAAGTGGCGTCGGACATGGCGAGGTCCTTCACCATCTCGCGTGCTCCCCGGAGGACGGCCTTGGCGAGCGGTTCGAGCTTGGAGGGCTTTCCCGCGGTCTCGGCCATCAGGCCCTGGATGTCCTCGTCGGTGACGCCGAATTCCTTGCCGATCTTCACATGGTGGGTGAATTCGTATTCCGACTTCTCCAGCCAGCCGACCTGCAGGATGGCGAGCTCGCGCAGACGGGGGTCGAGCTTGCTCTTGAAGCGGATGTAACCGCCCAGGCCGCTGAAGGCGCGGGCCATGTCGGGCGAGTTGACCAGCAGCTTGTGCAGGTTGGTGTTGCGCTTGAGCATGTCGCGATATTCGGGCGCGACCTGGTCGGGCTCGAGATAGGGCAGACGGGCCATCTTCCGTTTCCTCCTTATTCACGTCCCGAGCCGAAAGGCTGGGGATCTTTCTTCAGTGATCCTGTGAATCTCGTTCGGGGCCCTGCAGCGTCACGCCGCCATCGACGACGATGACCTGGCCGGTGATGTAGCGGGCGTGGTTGCTGAGCAGGAAACGCACGGTGTGGCCGACATCCCAGCCCGTGCCCTCGGTCTTGAGGACCGAGGCCTTGGCGCGCTGGGCGCGGGCCGCCTCGCTCATGCCGTTGCCGCGGGCATAGACCATGGGCGTGTACATGGGGCCGGGGCAGATGCAGTTGACGCGGATGTTGTCGCGGCCATGGTCGACCGCCATTGCCTGGCTGAGGCCGATTACGGCGGCCTTGGAGGTCGTATAGGTCGTGAGCCCGCGCGGCCGCAGCGCCGAAATCGACGAGATGTTGACGATCGCGCCGCCCTTGGCCGTCTTGATCATCGCCGGGATCGCGTGCTTGGAGACGAGGAACATCGTCTCGACGTTGACCTGCATGACGCGGCGAAAGTCCTCGGGCTTCTCGTTCACGACCGAGCCGCGGCTGCCGATGCCGATGTTGTTGTCGAGGAAATCCAACCGGCCCCAGCGGTCGACCGCGGCGTCGACGAGGCGCTTGCACTCGACTTCCTGGGTCATGTCGCCGGCATGGGCCGCGGCATGGCCGCCCTCGGCCTTGATCATTTCGACGGTACGCTCCGCCAGTTTCAGCTCGCGGTCGGCCACCAGCACGTGGCTGCCGGCGCGCGCCAGCAGGATCGCCGCCGCGCGGCCGTTGCCGATGCCGTCGCCCGCGGCGCCGCCGCCGGAGATGATCGCAACCTTGCCGGCCAGTCCGGCGTCGTCTTCGGGACCCTTCATGAATTCCTCCTAGGGCAGGCCGGCGCCGGGCACGTCGACCCGCATCGTCTCGATGCGGCCGTCGCGCTTGTCGGCGATGGCGGGCCCGCTGCCGCTGTTGGTGACGACGAACAGGGTCCGCCGGTCCTTGCCGCCCAGCATGCAGGCATAGGACGCGCGCTCCCCGAGATCGAGGTCGTGCGTGACCTTGCCGCCCTCGAGCACGCGGATCATGTGATGGGTGAAGGCGCCGGTGACCCAGATGCCGCCCTCGGCATCGAGGCAGATCCCATCGGGATTGCAGGTGGGTGTCTCGGCCCACAGGCGGCGGTTGGACAGAGTGCCGTCGGGCGCGATGTCGAACGCCGTCAGCCGCTTGGCGAAGGTCTCGCCGATGATCATCGTCTTGCCGTCCGGCGTGATGACGGTGCCGTTGGGAAACATCAGCCCATCGGCGGCGGCATGCACCGAGCCGTCGGGATCGACCCGGGCCAGCACCGCCGCCCGCGGCTTCTCGCCGGCGTGCCGGTCGAAGCCGAAATTGCCGACATAGGCGCGGCCCTTGGCGTCGACGACCATGTCGTTGCAAAGGCCGGTCGCGATCGACTTCAGTTCTGCCTCGACCGTGAGCCTGCCGTTGGCAAAGCGCATCAGACGCCGGTCGGTCATGCTCACGATCAGCATCGTGCCGTCGGGACGCCAGCCCAGACCGGAAGGACGTCCCGGAACCTCGACGATCGTCTCGGCCTTGCCGTTCTCGTCGACGGTGCGCACCTGATGGACATAGAAGTCGGAAAAGTAGAGCCGGTCGTCCCGCCAGCGCGGGCCTTCGCCGAAGGAGAGGCCGTCGAGCAGGGGTTCGAGCTTCATGGCCGGTCCCACTCGATCCTGAAGGAATTGCCCTCGGGCTTGACGTAACCCGCATTGGCGCCGGGGAAGTGGGCGGGGCAGAGCAGCGCGTTGCTCTCGGCGCAGTCTTCCAGGAGCTTGCGGCGCGAGACCGCCGACATCACCTGGTCCCAGCAGAACTGGCTCGACCAATCCGGATGATAGACCTGGATCGGGTGATGCATGATGTCGCCCGAGAAGCAGGCCTGCTGGCCCTGGTCCTTCAGGTTGATCGCGATCGAGCCCGGCGTGTGGCCCGGATAGTCCTTGATGGTGAGCAGCGGATCGGGCTGGTGATCGCTTTCGATCATCACGGCCTTGCCGGCTTCGACGATCGGCAGCACCGAATCGTCGAACGAGCCGTCGTTCACCTTGCCTTCGCCTTGGGTCTTTCGCTCGCTCTCCCAGTGCGCGTACTCGCGCTTGGCGAACAGGTATTTGGCATTGGGAAAGGTCGGCACCCAGCGGCCGTTCTCGAGTTTGGTGTTCCATCCGACATGGTCGACATGCAGGTGGGTGCACATCACGAAGTCGACGGACTCCGCGGGGCAGCCACAGGCTTTCAGCCGGTCGAGGAACGGCGTGTCGAGGTTGTTCCAGCCGGCATTGTGGCGCTGCTTGTGATTGCCGAGGCAGGTGTCGATCAGGATCGTGTGCCGGGGCGTCTTCACGATCCAGGTGTGGACCGAACCGATCAGCCGGTCGCTGCCTTCCTGCACATGTTCCGGCACCATCCAGCCCTTCTGGGCGTCGAAGGCCTCCTGGTCGAACCTGGGAAACATGCGGCCGGGCTTGAAGCCCGGACCGCAGATCTCCTCGACCTTCTCGATGGTGGCTCCGCCCAGCTTTCGCACGGTCATGGCGTGGCTTCCTCCAGATGCTGACGGCTAGAACGTAACGACGCTGCGGATCGACTCGCCCTTGTGCATCAGGTCGAAAGCGTCGTTGATCTTCTCGACCGGCATCGTGTGGGTGATCAGCGAATCGATGTCGATCTTGCCGTCCATGTACCAGTCGACGATCTTCGGCACGTCGCGGCGGCCCTTGGCGCCACCGAACGCGGTGCCCATCCAGGTGCGGCCGGTGACCAGCTGGAACGGGCGCGTGGCGATCTCCTGGCCGGCGCCGGCGACGCCGATGATCACCGACTTGCCCCAGCCGCGATGGCAGCATTCCAGCGCCTGGCGCATCAGCTTGGTGCTGCCGACGCATTCGAAGCTGTAGTCCGCGCCGCCGTCGGTCAGCTCGACCAGATGTGCGACGAGGTCCTTGTCCCCGAGCGTCGAGGGATTGACGAAGTGCGTCATGCCGAACTTGCGGCCGAGCGCCTCGCGGGCCGGATTGAGATCGACGCCGACGATCATGTTGGCGCCGACCATGCGCGCGCCCTGCAACACGTTTAGGCCGATCCCGCCCAGGCCGAACACCACGACGTTGGCGCCGGCCTCGACCTTGGCGGTGTTGATCACCGCGCCGATGCCGGTCGTGACGCCGCAGCCGAT
>JABMNB010000164.1 GCA_013205335.1 Rhodospirillales bacterium | reverse complement strand
GGCCGGTAGCGAGTTCGGCAACCAGCTTGCCGGTGATGCCGGCCATGGTGAGGCCGAGATGATCGTGGCCGAAGGCGAACAGCACGTTGGCGTGGCGCGGCGAGCGGCCGATCACCGGCTTCGAATCGGGATGCGACGGCCGGGGTCCCATCCATTGCGAGGCGGGCTCGCCGGTAAGGCCCGGGACCAGGATCTGGGCATGGCGCTGGACCATGCGGGCGTTGGCCATGTTGGGCGCGGCGTCCGGTGGGGCAAACTCGGCGACGCCGGTGGCGCGGATGCCTTCGGCCATGTGTGCTAGCGAAACACTACGGTCGGCCGACACGAGGGCCTTGCGCAACTTGATCGCCGGATTGGCGAACATCACATGATAGCCGCGCTCCGCCTCGAGCGGCACGCGGGTGCCGAGGTCGGCCGCCAGCTTGCGCGACCAAACGCCCGCCGCGAGCACGACCATCTCGACATCGACCGGACCGCGATCGGTCAGGATTTTCGTTGGTCCCGCGGTGCCGATCTCGAAACCCATGACCTCGGCCACCATGATCTCGCCGCCGCGGCGTACGAAGTCGGCGGCAAGCGCCTCCGTCAGGCGCAGCGGATCGACGGTGCGACCGACGTCGGGCAGCGACACTGCCTTCACGACCTTGGGCGAAAGCGCCGGCTCCATCTGCCGCGCCTCATTGCCGTCGAGGATATCCATGTGAACGCCGTGGCGGCGACGCAGATCAAGTGCGTAGGCGGCGCCCGTGAAGGCCGCCTCGCTCTCGAATGTCATCAGCAGGCCGTCGTCGTTGACCCATTTGCCGGCACCGGCAGCCTCGATCAACGGCGCGTAGCCGGCGTGCGTGTGCTTGAGCAGGCTGTTACGCGCGGCGGCGATGGCTTCGACCCGCTCCGGCCGCGCCGCCTCGATGAAGCGCAAGAACCACGGCAGCGCGCGCGGCATGTGGCTCCAGCGCAGCTTCAGCGGCGATTCGGAGTCGAACAGCATCTTCGGCACCTTCTTCAGCACGCCGGGCATGGCGAAGGGCACGCATGAGGCGGTGCCGAAGCTCCCGGAATTGCCGAAGGATGCCTTCATGCCCGGCTCGCCTTTTTCCACGAGCCGGACCGCGAAGCCTTCGCGCTGCAGATGAAGTGCGCAACAGACGCCGACAATGCCGGCGCCTATTACGGTGACGCTCTTGGTCATCAGTTTGGTGAGAACGAGACAGTCGACGGGACCTCAAGGCCCTCTCGCTTCAGCGCCGCCTTCATGCGCGTTTCGTTATGGCCCAGCAGGATGTTCCACTCCGCCCAGCGGTTAAGGAATTTCTGCCAGCGCGCATCCTCCTCGAGACGCAGGCCGATGTAGCCTGGCAGCGCCACGCGCGGCGTCGGATTGACGAAGTCGCCAAGGCCCGGGTTCTTGGACTTGGCAACCATCGAATTCAGCACCGTCGTCGTGAAAGCGTCGGCGCGGCCGGACGACACCGCCAGCGCAATCTCCGCCGCCGACTTGAACTCCACGCGCGTCGCCTTGGGCGCCATCTTGCGCAGCAGCAACTCGTCGGACGTGCCGGTCATGACGGCGACCTTCACGCCTTCCTTATCGTAGTCCGCCCAGACGCGGCCCTTGAAGTTCGGATTGTTCACCGTCACCCATTCGATCCAATAGATCGGCCCGGCGAAATCGATGGCGGTCGAGCGCAGCGGCGTGGCCTGCAGGGCGAAGTTCATGTCGACCTTGCCGGCTTGCAACGAAAGCACTGCCTCGCCAAAACCGCCGACCTCGATCGGCACGTATTTGACCTTGAGTTCGTTGGCAATGTCTTTGCCCATGTCGACCATGGCGCCGACCCACTCACCGCTTGCCTTGTCGCGCATGAAGTACGGCGAATACTCGAACACACCCATGCGCACCTGGCCGGTGCGTTTGATCAGGTCCCAGGTCGATTCGTTCTTGGATTGCGCGCGTGCCGGAACGGCGCTTACGGCCGCGAGCGTGGCAGCGGCAACGCCCACTGCAGCGATATCACGACGACGAACAGTCATGTCGGCCCCCTTTGTTTTCTCCACCAAACCGTAACACCCAAAACCCGCCTAAGACAAAGATGCAAGCCCAGGCGTCAACCGCCTATTTCAGCGTCTCGACGGCGTAGTGCCGGACGCGGTCCTCGTCGACCTTCACGCCGAGGCCCGGCGTCCGGGGCACAATGACCCGGCCGTTTTCGATTGGGAAGGGTTCGGCCAGCAGGTCGCGCTCGAGGAAGTACTTGGCCTGGTAGAATTCGCAGCCCAGCGAGATGTTGGGGGTCGCCGCGATCACATGGGTGCCGGCCAGATGGGCAATGCCGGTCTCGAACATGTCGCCGCCGTAGCAGGCGATGCCGGCCGCCTCGCAGATCGCCGACACCTTGCGCGACGCCAGCATGCCGCCGTGCTTCATGATCTTGATGCTGACGAGGTCGGCCATGCGGCCGGCCGCAACCTGCAACGCATCGGTCAGGGTAAAGACGCTTTCGTCGGCCAGCACCGGCGTGTCGAGGGCGCGCGTGATCTCGGCCAGGGCGGCGCGCTGATGGCCGGGCACCGGCTGCTCGATGAAAGTGGGCTTAAAGGTCTCGACGTCGCGCAGCTGGCGGAGCGCGGCGTAGACGTCCATGCCCTGGTTGTAATCGATCCTGAGCTCGGCATCGGCCGGCAGCTCCTTGCGGAATCGCTCCATGCGCTTGAGGTCGGCGGCATGGCCGGCGAATCCTGTCTTCATCTTGAACAGCCGCAGGCCCTCGCCGTAGAGGCGTTGGACCATCGCCATGTCGCGGTCGACGTCGGGATCCGCGACCGAGAAGGAGAGCGGAATGGACTCCCGGCAGCGGCCGCCCAACAGTTCCGCCACCGGCAGACCCGACGCCTGGCCCACGATGTCGAACAGCGCCATTTCCATCGCCGCCTTGGCCTCGGGATGGCCGACGACGGCGTGATCGGCCGCCGCCATCAGCGCCTCGATGGGAAACGGGTCGGCGCCGATCAACAACGGACGCAGATAGACGTGAAGAGCGGCGACATTCGCCTCGATCGTGCCGGTGAACACCGCCCAGGGCGCCGCGTCGCCCCAACCGGTGATGCCAGCGTCGGTCTCGAGCTTAAGAATGGCATTCTTTACCGAGCCGGCGACATCACCCGAACCGTGGCGGCGCATCAGACGCACGGGAATGTCCGTGACGTAAACCGTCATCGCGGTAATCCTGAGCCTCTGCAACACCGACACCCCTCCCTTAAAGCTTCCACTACACTCTAACTTATTCCTTTTTCTGCGCCACGGCTTCTTTCTCTTCGCCTGGCTCGCCGGACCTCTTGCGCAGAAACTTCAAGGTCAGCCACGTCTTCTCCTGAGGATGCTGTTCGGCGCGCAGACCCACGGCCTCTCCTTGGCTTGATCTACGTCCGCTGGGCGTCAGGCGACTTCGGCACCGTCATCTCGCGGATCGATATCCTCCGCACCGTTCGACGCGGCGAGAGCTTCTCGAGCGTCCCCTATGTGCGCCCCGGTGGGGAAATCCTCCTGCGGGTCTCCTGTGCATGCTCAAAAGTCGAAAATACCGGGCAAGTGTAGCGTTTCTGTCGCCGCAGCCATACCGTCATCGGCATGCTCACGCTTCTGTCCGCCCTCGGTT
>JABMNB010000018.1 GCA_013205335.1 Rhodospirillales bacterium | reverse complement strand
TGCATCTCGCCGCCGGGCACGAGGGCCTCGAACGCCTTGGCGACGACCCGGCGGATCAGGGCGGGCTCGTATTGCGGCAGGTTGCTCGCCATCACGACGACGTCGACCCCCTGCGGGAAGGCGGTCTCGGTGAAGTCGCCGGGCAGTGTTCGGACGCGCCCCGTGGCGCCGTTGGCTGCGATGTACTCGTCGGCCACCACCGTGACCGGCGGCAGGTCGAGCACGATCGCCTCGAGGCCCGGAAACGTCTTCGTAGCGACGATGCTGTAGGCGCCGGAGCCGCCGCCGAGATCGAGCATCAACTTGCGGCCCGAGAGGTCGACGCTACGGCTGAACAGGCGGGCGGCGCCCATGCCGATCGAGTAGGTCGCGGCGTGATAGCGCCGTGCATCCTCGACCGTGAAGTCCACGTAGGCGCCGAGCCGGTTCTCCTGGGGATTGCGCAGGTGCTCGGAGAGCTTACCGAACGCCTTCCAGCGCGGCTTGGTGAACAGGATCCACGGACCCGCGTAGCGGTCGCTATCCTTCACCAGGAAGCGCTGGACGTCGGCGGCGTTGATGAAACGTTCGCCCTCGCGCGACAGCAGCGTCATGGCGGCCAGCACGGTCAGCAGGCGCTCGGCGTTGCGCTCGGAGATGCCGGCGGCCCTGGCAACGGCGGGGATGGTGTCGTGGCCATGGGCGATCGCGGTGAAGATCTCGAGCTCGACGGCAGCCATCAGGGCCGCGCTCTCCCAATAAGCCTGGGCAATTTTTTGCAACCGCGTGGTGTCGAGGCGTTGGCTATTCGGCATTCCGGCGTTCCCTCTTTGGTTGCCCGACCATAGCGCGCGGGCCTAAGCTGCGCCGCTGCCGCTGGAGGGCCCGCCATGGACATGCCGATCGCTTCCGAACTGCCGCTCACCGGCATCGACGTGCATTCTCTGCCGCCGGCCGACGGCGAGTGGGTGTTGCGCCGCCAGCTTGCGGCCGCCTACCGCCTGGTCGACCATTTCGGCTGGACCGAACTGATCTACGGGCACCTCACCGCGCGCGTGCCCGGCGAGGCGCCGCACTTCCTGATCAACCCCTACGGGCTGAACTATGACGAGGTGACGGCTTCGAACCTGGTCAAGATCGACCTCGACGGGAAGATCGTCGAGCCGAGCCAGTATCCGGTGAACTATGCCGGCTTCGTCATCCACTCGGCCATCCACATGGCCCATGCCGAGCGCCATAAGGTCGTGATGCATACGCATACACGCGCCGGCATGGCGGTCTGTGCGCTGAAGGACGGGCTGCTGCCGGTGTCGATGGTCGCGACGGCTTTCCACGGCAAGCTTTCGTACCACGATTACGAAGGGCCCAGCCTCGATCTCGACGAACGCGGGCGGCTGCTGGCGAACCTCGGCAACAACCAGGCGATGATGTTGCGCAACCATGGCCTGCTGACCACCGGCCGCTCGGTGCCAGAGGCCTTTCTGCGGCTCTATCGCCTTGAGCGCGCCTGCCAGATCCAGCTCGACGCGGCTGCCGCGGGGACGCTCAACGTGCTGGGCGACAATCTGGCGGCCAAATCGGGTGCCGACATGGACCGCTTCTCGGAGATGGAATCCGCGGTGGGCATCGGCGACCTCGAATTCGCCGCCCTGGTGCGCAAGCTCGACAAGGTCGATGCCGGCTGGCGACACTGACGATCACTTGAGTTTGTAGAGCGCCTTCAGGGAGCCGCTGGGCGCCTTGATCTCGGCGATGCGCCAGCCCGCGGGCGTTTTCGCAAGCTGCAGCATGATCCGTTTGGCTTCACTGAAGTTGTGGAACGACACCCGGGCCGTCGCGGCATCGCCGTTGGCTGTCACGTCGATCGAGAGCTTCGAGATTTCCCAATCCTGGGCGTCGACGAATGGATCTCCATCCAGGGTCGGCACCTCTTTCCGCCGTTTGGCCTCGCGATTGTCGCGGTCCATCGCCTGGGCGAGGGTCGGAACGAAGAACCGGGCGGTATCGCCATAAGGCTGTCCCTGGAAACTCTTGTTGAGATAAGGCCGATAGAGATTTTCAACGAAGGCCTGCGCTGTCGCCTGCGCCATCGCATCAGTCGCGCTTAGAGCGGTCAAGAGCCCGCCTCCCACCAGGAACCGGCGGCTCAATTTCTCAGGGTTCACGTCTCGCTCCTGCTGGCCTACGCGCGGAAGGTCGTCCGGTCGGTGCCGGAATAGAGCGCCTTCGCCGACCGCCCGACCGCGTCGCGATGGGTCGCGAGCGCCGCGGTGTCCAGGTCGGCTTTGGGGGCGGGCTCGGGATCGAAATTTCCATACGGGTCGTGGCCGCGCACCAGCGTCGCGGAGTCCCGAACCTTTAGCTGGCGGACATGGGGCGGGATGTAGCGCAAAGCCAGACCGATGCGTCGGTCATCGGTGGTGTTCGGCCCCGATGCATGAGCGAGCAGCACATGGTGCAGTGACATTTCGCCAGCCCGCAGGATCACGTCGACACCCGCGCCATCCGGCACATTAACGGCAATCTCCTGGCCGCGGCTCAAAAGGTTGTTCTCGTCGAACGTATCGCGGTGCTCGATCTGCTTCTTGAGATGGCTGCCGGGCCAGAACTTCATCGCGCCGCTTTCGACCGGCGCGTCGGCGAAGGCGACCCAGGCCGTGATCACCTCGTCGGTGCTGAGGCCCCAATAGGTGGCGTCCTGATGCCACGACACGAAGGATGGAGATTGCGCCTCCTTGATGAAGAAGGTGCTGCTCCAGCAGAGAATGTCCGGGCCGATGACATCCTCCACCGCATCGAGGATCGCGGGATGGCGCGCGAGTGCGTTGGCCCAGGTGAAGAGCAGATGCACCTTGTGCCGCATGTTTCCGGCGATGGGGCCTCCCGTCGCGCGCTCATGGTCTTCCAGCCGGTCGCGGCAGGCTCGCGCCTCGCCAGCGGACAGGACGCGGCTTGGAAAATGAAACCCGTCGCGGCGGTAATGCGAGATTTCGTCGGCAGTCAGACGCTTGTTCATGGACTCCATCCTGCTAGGGGGCCGGAACGCGCTGCTCGGTTGTCCGCATCCCATCCTATTGCACCTTTCGAGGCTTTCTAACGAGAAACACCTCGGCCCTTTGCAAGGCGTGGCCCAGGCGCCTGTTGTCGGTTTGAGCGACCTGCTCGGGGAATTCGGTCTTGATCAACTCGAGATAGGCTCTCGCCGCCACCCGGCCCTGGAGCTTTCGGACGAGGCGCATCTTCGAGAGCGCCATGAAGAAGCGGCGGGCCGGATCGGCGGACCTGTGCATGGCAATGCTGGCAAGGCGGAGCTGCTCGGCTGGCAGCAGGTCGGTTTCGAGCCCGTCCAGGACGGCTCGGGGGATTTCCTTCCGGCACAGGAAAACGGCGCTCGAGCCGATTTCGCCGACGAAGTCGAAGTATTCAGCCAGGGCTTCCTGATGGGTCTTTATCCAGGGCAGCTCCTCGAAGAAGTAGTCCTGATGAATCACCAGCGAACGCCCGGGGATCAGTCTCGAATAGAACAGTTGAAAGGCGCGAAGGCTGAGGGCGGGCGTCTTGAGAATGTCGAGGAACAGGATTTCGACCGGGCAGTCGAGCTCGGCAGCGTCCATGAAATCGCCGATGCGAAGGTCGACGAGATCCTGCACCGGTTCGATGTTGCGGCGCAGTTCGGATTCGAATGACTCTCCCGGCGCCGCGGAGAAGGTCAGGCGTTGTTTCAGGAAGAAGTTCGGCATGTTGGGGTTCACGATCGCTCTCTCGTACGAAACGATAGGCCGCGGCCAGTTCCGCATGATCTCTTCCCGCTGCGGGTTCGAGCGAACGCCTTCGCCGAAGCAGTGTGTCGATCCCCCAAGGAAGACCCCGGCATCCACGATGATTCCCTTGCCGGCGTAGTAGCGGCTGGCCAGTCCGAACAGGAACTGCTTCTCCGGAAGGGACATCATCGAGGGGGTGTCGAGGCAGGATAGCGGGATCGAGTCGACCAGCTTTGCGAAAGCGGCGTTCAACCGCGTCATCTGCAACGGCTTGGCGGCCGACAGGAGTTCGACCTTGGTGGAGGGTGCTGCCTCTCGATCGGCCCGCGCCGTGGTGGCGGCTGCCGCCATTCTCCCAAGAAGCCGCTTCGCCCCGTGCAGTAACGCCATGACCGCTCCCGGGCCGATGTTGTTCGCCTCTGCCACCGTTCCATTTGCCGGGGCAACCGAGTCTCAGAACAGTCGCAGGAACACGAAAACCATCGCCACGCAAATCGCCGAGATGAAGGCGGCACCCAGGAGGTTCGTCCGGAGCTCCGTGCCCGGCGCCGGCCGCAGCCACCATCCGAAGCGACCGGCGATCCACGGCACGAGGAAGCCGGTGAGGAAGACGCTTGCGATGTTGCCCAGGAAGAGCGAGACCGCGAAGGGCAGGTGAAGCTCCCGGTCGAGCAGCGGGGTGCCGATGAAGTACCCGAACACCATCACGACCGGGTAGAGCATCAGCAGGACAAGCATGTTCATCTTCCACACCGGCAAGTCTCCGGGGGCGCTGTCCCTGAACCACTGCTCGAAGCCGGAGCTGGCGATGCGGGAGTGGAACTCGTCGGTGAGCGGCGCGGCTTCCTCGACGAGGGCCTTGCGGGCGGGCGAGTTGAGCCAGGCCTGCAGATTGGCTTCGGTGTCGAAGCGCAGGATGGCGACGAAATCCTCCTGCACCCCCGGCACGGGAGGCTCGAAGCGATAGCCCTGCAGGCCGGGGGCCTTCGATTGCGCTGCGGCGATCTTGCGTTCCCAGGCGCGGTACTCTGCTTCCCTGCCGGGCTTCACGCGCGTCGAAATGATGGCCGAGACGGGCGCCGGCCTGATGCCGCCGGCCTCGTCCTGGACGATGTGCACGTCGTCGCGGCCGATCAGCATCGGGGCCGCGCCATCGATGCGCTTCTGGCGGTCGACCGACCCCAGCCAGCGCTGCGCGTCGGCGAGGCTGGCGAAGCGCTGCAGGATCACCCAGTCGACCTGGAGCGGCGGATTGGGCGGCAGCAGCCTCTGCTCGATGAAGCCGGGAAAATGCTGAATGAACCCGCTGGTTTCGCCCTGCCAGCGGGCAAAGTCATCGTTGCGCTCGGACCGCACGCAGGTCTGCGTCACGATGCTGACGCTGCGCGCGTCCCCGGCAACGGCAGGATTCACGACTTCGCCACGAGCTTGGCGAACAGCCGGTCGGGGGTGAACGGCAGGTGGGCGAAGCGCACGCCGGTCGCGTCGGCCAGCGCGTTCGCGACGGCCGGAGCGACGGGATTGATGCCGCATTCGCCCTGGGACTTGGCGCCGAGCGGACCGATGGAGTCGATCGTGTCGGCGAAGAAGATGTCGGTGTGCGGCGTATCGGCGTAGGTCGGGATGCGATAGTTGCGCAGCTGCGCATTCACCATATGGCCCTCCTCATGGACCATGTTCTCCGTCAGCGCCCAGCCGTAGCCCATGGCCACTGCACCGTCGAGCTGGCCGCGGCACTGCATGGGATTGAGGGGGACGCCTATGTCGGCGGCGTGCACGCTGTGCAGGATGCGGATTTCGCCGGTGACGCGATGGACCGCGAGCCGCACGCCCTGCACGTTGAAGGCGATGGTGCGCGGCGACAGGTAAGCCCTGCGGCTGACCGTGAACCGATGCTTGACTTCGGCACCCGCGACGAAGATCTCGGCCAGCGAGATCCGCTTGTTGCCGCAGACCACCGCTTCATTGTCGAGGGTGCACTTGTCGAGATCGGCGCCGGTCATGCGGCTGGAGAAGCTGAGTATGTCCTCGCGCATCGCCTCGGCCGTCAGGAACACCGCCTTGCCGGCCACTACGGTGCCCGTGCTGGCGAAGGTGCCGGTGTCGTAGGGCGTACGGTCGGTATCGGCATTGATGATGGCGATGTCGCCGGCGCGCACGCCCATCACCGAAGCTGCTATCTGCTTGTGCGCGGTGGTGATGCCATTGCCCATTTCGGAAGAGCCGACGGCCAGGTGATAGGTGCCATCGGCAAGCAGTTTCATCTCGGCGCCTGACCGATGCTCGGTCGGCGGCCCGCATTCGAGCATGGCCAGCGCCACGCCCGTTCCTTCGGCCCAGTCTTCGCCGCCGGGCTTCGCGACGCCGTTGCCCCTGGCCAGTTCGCGCTCGACGATGTCGAGGCATTCGAGGATGCCGTAGCTGCCGAAACTCGCGTCGCTCGGTTCCTTCCAGATCGATTCGATATTGTCGCCTGGGCGAACGACGTTCTTGCGGCGCATCTCGATCGGATCAATTCCGAGGAGGCGCGCCAGCTCGTCGATGGCGCTCTCGATCGCGAAAGTTGTCTGCGAGGCGCCGTAGCCGCGGAAGCCGCCGCCGGGAACCATGTTGGTGTAGACGGCATAGCCCGCACCCTTCTTGTTTTCGCAGCGGTAGGCGGCGATGGGGCTGCCCATGGCGGCCGCCAGCGTCTCGCTGCCATGGTTGCCGTAAGCACCGGTGTTGGACACGACGTGAACGTCCATGGCGGTCAGCGTGCCGTCCTTGCGGGCGCCGATCTTCACGCGGGTCGTCATCTGGTGCCGCGTGGTTGCGCCGACGAATTCGTCCTCGCGCGTCCATTCCCACTTCACGGGACGACCCAGCTTCATCGTGGCGAACAGGACGAGGTCTTCCGAGATCATCTCCTGCTTGCCGCCGAAGCCGCCGCCGACCCGCTCGGTGAAGACATGAACGTCGCGGGGCTTGAGGCCCATCAGATAGGCGAGCTTCTTTTGCGCGGCAAAGGGGCCTTGCGAGCTGGTGCGCACGTGCCAGCGCCGATCCTCGCCCTGCCAGGCGATCGACCCGTGCGTCTCCAGATGGACGTGCTGCACCCGGGACGTCGAGTAGGTCAGCTCATGAACGACGTCGGCTTCCCTGAAGCCTTTCGCGACGTCCCCGATTTCACCGGTCAGGTCGCAGTAGACGTTGCCGTTGCTCGTGAGCACGTTCTTGTCATGGAGGAGGGGCGCTCCCGGTTCCATGGCCGCCACCGGATCGAAGACGGCCGGCAGCAGCTCGTAATCGACGCGGAGCGCGCGGCAACCAGCTTCCGCGGCACCTTCGCTCTCGGCGACCACGGCCGCGATGCGCTGCCCCACGAAGCGCGCAACATTGTCGAGCATGTAGGTGTCGTCTGGATCGACGAGATGATCCTCGTGCAGTGCCGTGCTGTAGAGCCGGCGCGGCACGTCTTCCCAGGTGTAGACGGCGACCACGCCGGGTACTGCCAGCGCCGCCGTCCTGTCGATGCGGACGATGCGTGCATGGGCGTGCGGCGAGCGCAGCACCTTGAGGTGCAACATGCCCTCCATCGCAACGTCCATCGTGTAACGGGCCTTGCCGGTCAGGATGGCGTCGGTGAAGGGATTGGGCAGGCTGGCGCCGCAGGCCTTGCCCGCGACGTCCGCCTCGATGTTGGACTTTCCGTTCAGGGCATCGGCGATCGAGCGATAGCCGGTGCAGCGGCAGAGGTTGCCCTTGAGCGCATGGGGCAGATCCTTCTTCTGCTCCTCGCTGAAGGCCGCGGTGGTCATGAT
>JABMNB010000163.1 GCA_013205335.1 Rhodospirillales bacterium | reverse complement strand
CCTTCGCTGTCGGGCGCGCGCACCAGCTTCTGGAAGTCTGCCATCAGCGTCTTGGCGACGGGACCCGCCTGGAAGTGATGCTGGTCGATCGAGCCGACCGGCACGATCTCGGCGGCGCTACCGCAGAGAAAGACTTCGCTCGCCTGGGCCAGTTCCTCCGGCATCACGTCGCGCTCCTCGACGGTCCAGCCGCGCGTCCGCGCCATGCCCATCACCGCACGGCGCGTGATTCCATCGAGGAAGTTGTGCGGCGTCGGCGTGACCAGCCTGCCGTCGATCACCACGAAGATGTTGGCGCCGGTCGTCTCGGCGATGCGGCCCTGCCAGTCGAGCATCAGCGCATCGTCGAAGCCGGCCTTCAGGGCGCGGTCCTTCTCGATGCCGCAGATCACGTAGAGGCCTGCCACCTTGGCATGGCCCGGCGCGGTCTCGGGCGAGGGACGGCGGTATTTCGCCATGGTCACGTTGATGCCGGCGTCGCGCGCCTGCACCGAGAGGCGGCCTTCCTGGGCCCAGGGGGCGATGGCGAGGTGGACCGTCGTGCCGATCGCCGACACGCCCAACACTTCAGAGCCGCGCCAGGCGATCGGGCGGATGTAGCCGGCGGTGAGGTCGTTGGCCTTCACGACGGCACGGGTCGCCTCGTCGATCTCCTCGCGTGACCAGGGGAGGTCGTAATCGAGCAGGTTGGCCGAGCGGATCAGGCGGGCGCTGTGGGCGGACAGACGGAAGACGCGGCCGTCATAGATGCGCTCGCCCTCGAAGACGGCCGAACCGTAGTGCAGCGCGTGGGTGAGCACGTGCATGCGGCTGTCGCGCCACGGAACCAGCTTGCCGTCCAGCCAGATCACGCCGTCCCGGTCATCCATGGTTAAGGACATTGCGATATCCTCTCTAGATTGATTCCAAATAGGTCTCTGAGGCCACCCCCAGAACAACTATTGACTCAAATAGGTCAATACTACTGACCTTGTCAACTACACTGACCCTGCGCGTTATTCGCCCATGAATTTCAGGTCAGGAGGAGCGGCATTCCCGGGTCGCCCTTCTGCATCGCCCGCTGGTAGGCCGGGCGGGCGGCGATGCGCTGCAGATAGGTGAGGATCGCGGGATAGGGTGCGAGGTCGTAGGGCAGGAAATAGCGCATCGTGGTCAGGGTGAAGACGGCCATTATGTCGGCGGTCGTGACCTCAGGTCCGGCCAGGTAATCCGCCTGACCAAGCCGCGTTTCCAGGAGGCCGAGCGCAAGATCGAGGCGGCCCTTCATCGCGCGGAGAACGGGATTGTCCGCCGCGAGATCGAGCCGTCCCAGGATCATGTTGCGGCCGGTCGCCGGCTGAAGCGTACCGTTGGCAAAGTGAAACCAGTAGAGGAATTGCGCGAAGTCGGGATGGTCGGGCACCAGCACGAGCCTGCCTTTGCCATACTTCGCGATGATATAATCGACGATGGCGCCCGACTCGGCCAGCACGACGCCGCCGTCCTCGATGACCGGCGCCGCGCCGAGCGGATGCAGCGCCTTGTAGTCCGGCGGCGCCAGCCGGGTGACGGCATCGCGGTCATAGACCTTCAGTTCGTAGGACAGACCGAGTTCTTCGCAGAGCCAGACGATCCGCTCGGATTGCGACACGCCGAGATGGTGAACGGTCAGCATGGCGCCCTCGGATGGTTTCGGAAGGTTTCAGGATGGAGGGTCGCGGTAACATCGCCTCGCGCGGGGTGTCAACGCAGCCCGCCCGCACTATAAAGGATCGCGTGGAATCCAGAGCCCCCGCCAACCCCCTTTTCCTGCGCGACGAAGAGCTGCGCCAGGGCATCGAGCTGATGTTCTATGCCTATCGCGACTTTACCTTCGAATCCGACCAGCAGCTCAGGCATTACCAGCTCGGCCGCGCCCATCATCGCGCCCTCTATTTCATCGGGCGCCATCCCGGTCAGACCGTCGGTCACCTCCTGTCGATCCTGAAGGTAACCAAGCAGTCGATCAGCCGTGTGCTGAAGGACCTGATCGAGCAGGGCTATGTCGAGCAGAAGAGCGGCGCGCGCGACCGCCGCGAACGCCTGCTGTGGCTCTCGCCCAAAGGCACGGAACTCGAGCGCGATCTGACGGATCGCCAGAGCCAGCGCTTCGCCCGGGCCTATCGCGAGACCGGTGCCGAGGCGGTCGAGGGTTTCCGCAAGGTCCTGCTCGGCCTGCTCGATCCGCCGGAGCGCCTGGTGGTCGGCAAGAGACTGCGCGGCAGCGGCCGCTAGCGCTTCATGGACGCCTCGACCGACAAGCCGCACATCCTGGTCGTCGACGACGATACGCGACTGCGCGAACTTCTGAAGTCGTTCCTGTCGCGCAACGATTTCCGCGTCTCGACCGCCGCCAGCGCGGCGGAAGCACGCCAGAGGCTGGGCTCCCTCGACTTCGACCTGATCGTGCTCGACGTCATGATGCCGGGCGAGACCGGGCTCGAATTCGCGGCCGACCTGCGCCGCACCGACGACGTGCCGATCCTGATGCTGACCGCGATGGTCGAAACCAAGGACCGCATCGCCGGTCTCGAGAAAGGCGTCGACGACTACCTCGGCAAGCCCTTCGAGCCTCGTGAACTGCTGTTGCGCATCCAGAGCGTGCTGCGCCGTGGCCGGCCGCCCGCCGCCATCGCCGCGCCCGAGACACAGCGGCAAGTGACGTTCGGTCCCATGCAGTTCGACCTCGAACTGGGCGAACTCACCGACAAGGGCAAGCGCGTGGCGCTGACCGACGCGGAGATCGCCCTGATGCGCGCCTTCACCGGCCGCATCGGCGAAGTGCTGAGCCGCGAGACGCTGTGCAGGACCATCGGCGCCGCCGTCAACGAGCGCGCCATCGACGTCCAGGTCACGCGGCTCAGGCGCAAGATCGAACCCGATCCGTCATTCCCGCGTTATCTGCGCACGGTTCGCGGCCAAGGCTACCGGCTGGTCGACGCATGAAGTGGAGTGTCGTCCGCGACACCTTCGAGCGCATCGCGCAATGGGCGGACAAGCATTCGCCGCAGACCTTGTTCGCGCGCGCGCTCATCATCATCGTGGTGCCGATGCTCCTGCTGCAGGCTCTATCGGCCTGGTGGTTCTACAGCCAGCGCGGCGACAACGTCACCAACCGCCTCGCCATCCTGCTGGTGCGCGACCTGCGCCTGCTGATCTCGCTGCGGTCGGACTTTCCCGACGACGAGCACCGTGACTGGATCCTGCGCCGTTCCGCCCAGGACCTGCTGCTGTTCGTGTCGTTCCGAAAGGGCATCGTGCGGCCCTTCAAGGAGCCGGAATATTTCGACATCGTGGCGCGCGAGGTCCAGGGCGCCCTCAATGCCGACCTCAAGCGCCCCTTCTTCCTCGACAACAATATCGGCGGTGGCCAGCTCCTGATCGAGATCCAGCTCTCGGACGGCGATGTCATGGACGTGCTGGTGCCGCATGTGCGACTGACCTTCGGTTCGAGCTTCGCCTACGTCTTGGCGCAACTCGGCCTTGCCCTCGTTCTGTTCGGCCTCGCCATCTGGTTCATGCGCCGCGAACTGGTGCCGATCGAGCATCTCGGGGTGGCGGCCGACGCGCTCGGCAAGGGGCGCGACGTGCCCGACTTCGCCTTCTCCGGCGGCACGCGCGAGGTGCGCAACGCCGCCACCGCCTTCCACACGATGCGCATCCGGCTGCGCCGCTCGATCCAGCAGCGCACCGAGATGCTGGCCGGCGTCAGTCATGACCTGCGTACGCCGCTCACCCGAATGAAGCTTTCGCTGGCGCTGCTGCCGGACTCGCCCGAAACCCGCGAGCTTTCCGACGACGTCGACGACATGCAGCGCATGATCGAGGGCTACCTGGCTTTCGCGCGCGGCGAAGGCGACGAGGATCCGGTGATGTCCGACCTGTCCGAGATCATGGAGGATGTCGCGGCCGGCGCGCGTCACGGCAATGCCAGCCTCGACCTCGCCTGGAAGGGCGACATGAATGTCGAACTGCGGCCGATCGCCATCAAGCGCTGCCTGACCAACATCGTGTCCAATGCCCAGCGCTATGCCAGCCGGATCAGGATCGAGGCCGTGCGGGGCCGCACCTCGGTCGAGATCGCGGTCGACGATGATGGGCCCGGCATCCCGCCCGAAAAATACGAGGATGTGTTCCGGCCCTTCTTCCGCCTCGACGAATCGCGCAATGCCGCAACCGGCGGGGTCGGCCTCGGCCTCAGCATCGCGCGCGACGTGGCGCGCAGCCACGGCGGTGACGTCGCGCTCGCCGCCTCGCCGCTCGGCGGTTTGCGCGTTGTCGTGCGAATTCCGCTATGAGCGGTGCCCGGGGACTTGCGGCACGGCCGCCTGTGATAGAATGAAAGAAATACTCAAGAGAGAATGCCCAAGACAATGTCCAAGACACAGTCGCTGAAATTCACGCAGGTTCCGCACCCGTCGCCGCTGCCCGCCGAGAAGCGCGCAGAGTTGCTCAAGAATCCGGGCTTCGGTCGCGTCTTCTCCGATCACATGGTGACCATCCGCTATCACGAGTCCAAGGGCTGGCACGAGGCGCGGGTCGAGCCGCGCGCGCCGATCCCGATGGACCCGGCGGCGGCCGTGCTGCACTACGCCCAGGAAATCTTCGAGGGGCTGAAGGCCTATCGCACCGCCGATGGCGGCGCGACTCTGTTCCGCCCCCTGGAGAATGCCCGCCGCTTCCAGCAGTCGGCCGAGCGCCTGGCCATGCCGGTCATGCCCGAGGCAATGTTCCTCGAAGCGGTCGATCAGCTGGTCAAGATCGATCGTGAATGGATTCCGGGGGGCGACGGCAGCCTCTACATCCGGCCCTTCATGTTCGCGAACGAGATCTTCCTCGGCGTGAAGCCCTCGTCGGATTACCTGTTCATCGTCATCGCCTCGTCGGTCGGTTCCTATTTCAAGACCGATGCGCCCGCCGTCTCGCTCTGGGTCACGCAGGATTTCACCCGTGCGGCGCCGGGCGGCACGGGCGCCGCCAAGTGCGGCGGCAATTACGCCGCCAGCCTGCAGGCGCAGGCCGAGGCAACACGCCACGGCTGCGATCAGGTCGTGTTCCTCGACGCCGTCGAGCAGCGCTGGGTCGAGGAGCTGGGCGGCATGAACATCTTCTTCGTGTTCGACGACGGCTCCATGGTGACGCCGCCGCTCGGCGGCACGATCCTGCCCGGCATCACGCGCAACTCGCTGCTCACCCTCGCCCGAGACAAAGGCATCAAGGTCCGCGAGGATCGCTATTCGCTCGAGCAGTGGCGCGCCGACGCCGCCAGCGGCCGCCTGCGAGAGGCCTTCGCCTGCGGCACGGCCGCGGTCGTCACCCCGATCGGCACGGTGCGCAGCAAGGACGGCGAGTTCACGATCGGCAATGGCGGCTCCGGGGCCAAGACCGAGGAGCTGAAGGCCGCTCTCGTCGGCATCCAGCGCGGCCGTACGGCCGACCCGCATGGCTGGATCCACAAGGTCTTTTAGGCGGCGCTTACCAGGCCCCGTCTAAAACAGCTTGCCGCCGTTCGGCACCGGCTTGGTCGGCGCGATCAGCA
The DNA here is from genome assembly GCA_013205335.1 of Rhodospirillales bacterium. Taxonomy (GTDB): domain Bacteria; phylum Pseudomonadota; class Alphaproteobacteria; order Reyranellales; family Reyranellaceae; genus Reyranella. Next base: position 4,461 of record JABMNB010000163.1, on the reverse strand, counting down.
CGACACTGCCGTCCGCTGCCGGGAAACCGAGCGTCAGGACTTCGGACATGAACTTGCCGATCTGGCGCGGCGGGAAGTTCACCACTGCCGCGACCTGTCTGCCGACCAGCTCTTCCGGTGTGTAGTGCACGGTGATCTGCGCCGAAGACTTCTTCGGGCCGATCTCGCCGCCGAAATCGATCAGCAGGCGGAACGCCGGCTTGCGCGCGCCTTCGAGGGGCGCCGCCTCGACGATGGTGCCGACCCGGATGTCGACGCGCTCGAAATCTTCGTAGGTGATGGGTGCCATGGTGTCCGGACCCTAGATTCATTCACGCAAAAGAAAAGGGGCCGCGAGAGCGGCCCCTTCCCCGATCGGCAACTGCCGACCGACGCTTACTCGGTACGCTTACTTCTTGGCGATCGCGGCCTTGACCTCTTCGGTCAGCTCGGCGACGCGGGCGCTCAGCGCCGTCACGGCGTCGGTCTGACCCTTGGTGTAGAGATCCGCCAGCTCCTTGGAGTTGGTGATCGCCGACTCGTAGGTCTTCTTCATGAAGTCGATCTGCTTGGCGGCCTTTTCCTCGACCGTCGCAGCGGCGAGAACTTCGCTGCCGTGCTTGGAGAAATCTTCCATCGCCGCACGGACCATGTCGCCCTGGCGCTGCGCGATCGCCTTCATCTGCTCGACGGCGGCGGTGTTGAGCGAGGTCATCGTCGCGAAATTCTTGCGCGCGGTTTCGACGAAAGTCTCGACGTTCACGGTCGGGAGCTTGAACTCACCGGAAATCTTGCTGAAATCGAAGTCGGCGAAGGGGTTCTTGAAGGCACCGTTGGCGTACATGGATCACTCCTGGAGGGACAAGCGAGGCTGAGCTTGGGTGCCCCGCCTTTGCTGCGGTGCACAATGAAAATGAATTTAGGGATGCAGCGCAGCGAGTCAAGGGGTGTTTTTGTGCACTGCACAAAATATTCACGCCCCGGGCGAAACAGGAGGTTCGGCGGCCGCGCGTGCTCGCGGTGATTTCGCATATTTGTCAAAGAGTTGGGACCATCGCTCTGCCGTCTTCAGACGATTGTCCAAGGCCGCCATCGTCTTGGAAAGATCCTGGGATTCGTCGCGGTCGAACACCCGCGACACGGCGTAATGGATGGCCAGCAACCCGTTCTGCCGCAGCGCACCGGGCAAACCGTCGCTGGCGACCGACGCGGCCTCCAGCATCGCCGCCATGGAACGACGCAAGGGAGGGCCCATCGCGATCGCCAGCATCGGGTCGCGCGTGCCCGCGCGGCGGAGCGCGCGCAGCGCCGCGCGGTGCGGCTTCAGCGCGTCGTAGCGGCGCATCATCACGTCGAACAGCCGGTCGCGCGCCGTCTCCTCGGGATCGATCGAGGAGGGCGTCCCGGCCAGCACTTCGGCGTCGATGCGCGCCATGAACGCGGCCGCCAGCGAGATCTTGTCGGGATAGAGGCGATAGACGTCGGCAAAGCCCAGGCCTGCCGCCTGCGCCACGTCGCGCAGCGCCACGCCCGCATAGCCTTTCTCGGCGATCAGGCCGAGGAAGGCATCGAGAGCCCTGTCGCGAGCTTGGGTGCCGTCTTCGATCATCCTGCCAATTCCTTCGACCGCCGGGAGGCCGCGGCCAGGGCCTTGTCGAACACGGGTTGGATGCCGTCGCTTGCCATAAGCACCTGCAGGGCTGCCGCGGTCGTGCCGCCGGGACTGGTTACGTTAACGCGCAGCTGCGCCGCCGGCTCACTGGATTGCTTCAGCAGTTCACCGCTGCCCGCCACCGTCGCGCGGGCGAGTTGCATGGCCATGTCAGCCGGGAGGCCGGCCTTCACGCCCGCCGCGGCCATCGCCTCGACCAACAGAAATACGTAAGCCGGGCCGCTCCCGGACAAGGCCGTGACGGGATCCATCAGCGCCTCATCGTCGGCCCACAGAACCTGACCCACCGCCTCCAGCAGTTCGTGGCAGCGCGTCTTCTCGGCCGCCGACACGCTGGCCGCTGCCGTCGCGACGGTGATGCCCTGGCGCACCGCGGCCGGCGTGTTGGGCATCGAACGCACGATCTTGGCCGTATGGCCGAGACGGGCGGCGAAATAGCCCAGCGTCTTGCCGGCCGCGATCGACAGGAACACCGCGCCCTGCCCGGCAAATCGCCGGAGGTCGACCAGCGTCTCGTCCATCGATTGCGGTTTCACCGCCAGCACCACGATCTCGGGGGTCTCCGTCACCTCGACCGAGGAGGAAACCACGCGGACGCCGGCGTGCCGGGGACGGATCGCCTCGACCGGCTCGGCGACGACAATATCGGAGGCCACGAGGCCGCGCGCCAGCCAGCCGTCGAGCATGGCGCCGCCCATCTTGCCGCAACCGACGAGCAGCAGCTTGCCCATCGCGTCAGCGTCCCTTGAACCTGGGCGACCGCTTGTCGCGGAAGGCGGCGGCGCCTTCCTTGCGGTCGTCGGAATTGGCGATGGTCTCGAGCTTGTAGCGCTCCGGCACGAAGATCTCGGCCGGTCCCCGCGGCAGTGTCTGGTTGGCGAAGTCGCGCAGGGTGCGGATCACCAGCGGCGCGGACTCGGCAATGACCTTCGCCATGCGGCGCGCCTCGGTGCGCTCCTCGCCCAGCGGCACGACCTTGTTCACGAAGCCCACATCGTAGGCGCGCTTCACCGAAATCTCTTCCCCCAGGAGCAGCAGCTCCATCGCGACCTTATGCGGCATGCGCGAGACGATGCCTGGCATCAGGCCGCCGAACACGCCGACCTTGGCTTCCGGGTACATGAACTTGGTGTTGTCGGCCGACACCATGAGATCGCAGGTCATCACCATGCAGATGGCGCCGCCGATCACCCAGCCCTGGGTCGCGCAGATCACCGGCTTGGTCAGGTGGTGGCTGACATGCGGAACTGCCTTCCACATGGCGCCCGGCGGATCCTTGAGGTCGGCGCCGACGCAGAAGGCCGGCCCCTCGGCCTGCAGGATCGCGACATGGTCCGATCCCGCCTCGAAGGCGCGATAGGCCTCGTAGAGGTCGTCGCACAGGGCTTGCGACAAGGCATTGCGCTTGTCTCCCCGCGTCATGGTGATGGTGGTGATGCCTTCGCTCGACTCGACTTTGACCAGACCCACGGCGTCCTCCAGTGCTTCTTGCGCCGGATGCTATCAGCCGCCCATACTCCCCGCATCAGGAGACCTGCCATGCAAACCCGCAATCCCTTCATCGACGACCTCGCCAAGGTGGCCAACGGCGCGATGGGTGCCCTGACCGGCGTGAAGGACGAGGTCGAGGCCCGCTTCCGCGACCAGATCGCCAAGATCCTGGACGGCATGGACATCCCGCGACGCGACGAGTTCGACGCCGTGAAGGCGATGGCCACCAAGGCCCGCGAGGAGAACGAGGAACTCCGCAAGCAGATCGCCGAGCTTCAGGCAAAGCTCGGCGCCCCCCACTCCGAGGCTTAGGGACGATGCGCGTCGGTGTCGAGGTTGGCGGGACGTTCACGGACCTCGTCGCCGTCGAGGGCGGGCGGGTCGTCGTCACCAAGGTGCCGAGCACGCCGCAGTCGCCCGACATCGGCGCCTTCGCCGCGCTGACCCAATCGGGCATCGACATCGCCCGCATCGAGGATCTCGGCCACGGCTCGACCGTCGCCACCAACGCCGTGCTGGAGCGCAAGGGCGCGACCGTCGCCTTCATCGCAACGGCGGGATTTCGCGACCTGCTGTTTATGCAACGCCACGACCGGCGCAACATCTACGACCTTTTCTATGCCAAGCCCGCGCCGCCGGTGCGCCGCAGGGATTGCTTCGAGGCGGTCGAGCGGCTGCGCGCCGACGGCTCCGTCGAGACGGCGCTCGACGAGGCCAAGGTGAAGGCCGAGCTGTTGCCCGCCCTCAGGGACGGTGGCTACCGCGCGATCGCGATCTGCCTGCTGAATGCCTATGCCGATCCGGTGCACGAGAAGCGGCTGGCCGCGCTGATCGCAGAAGCGTTGCCCGATGTCCTCGTGACCTGCAGCCACCAGGTGGCGCGCGAGTTCCGCGAATTCGAGCGGGCTTCGACGACCCTCCTGTCGGCCTATGTGCAGCCGGTGATCGACGGGTACCTGCACCGCTTCGAGAGCAAGCTCGCCGACGCCGGCTTCAAGGGCCGCTTCACGGTGATGCAGTCCAACGGCGGGCGCCTGCCCGCCGAAGCGATGCGCCAGAGCGCGATCACGGCCCTCTATTCCGGTCCCGCGGCCGGCGTCGTCGGCGCCACGCGGCAGGCGGCACGTTCAGGCTTCAAGGATCTCATCACCTTCGACATGGGCGGCACCTCGACCGACGTCTGCCTGGTGCAGGACGGTCGCCCCTCGCTCGCTTCTGAAAGCGAGATCGACGGCCTGCCGATCCGCACGCCGGTGCTCGATATCGTGTCGGTCGGCGCGGGCGGCGGTTCGATCGCCTGGGTCGACGACGGCGGCATG
>JABMNB010000162.1 GCA_013205335.1 Rhodospirillales bacterium | reverse complement strand
GCTTCTCCAGTTCGCCCCACACCCAGTCGAAGCGACCGTCGAGCAGCGGCTGGCGCAGAACCTCGGTGTGGAACGTGAAGCGCACGCCCAGCATACCCGGCTGCTTCTTCCAGTCGGCGAGCTGGCTCGTCGCGCCGGGTGCCTCGGGATCGAAGCGGCCCATGGTTGCAAACCGGCGGGGATGGCTCCGCGCTGCATCGTTGGCGAGGTCGTTGCGGTCGCCTTCCCAGGAGGGCGGAACGATGACCACGCCGTCGACGCCCGCCTTGTCCATCTCCGTCAGCAACTCTTCCTTGCCGAGAGGCGCCCGGTGCGGCTCGGCGCGCGCGGGCCACGGACGGTCGGGCGTGTTGGCGCCCCAGATATGGACCTGTGCATCCACGATCCTCATCGAACTGTCGTCCTCCTTATCTCAGCAACTTGCGGGCGAGCCCGTAGAACAGCCACATGCCATAGCCCCAGAGGGCGTAGACGATGGGCACGACGACCACGCCCGGCAGGCGCCAGCCACCGCCCATCGGCGCGCCCTTGATCGGTGGCACGACGAACCAGTTCACCGCCAGCACCAGCGTGATCCCAAACAGGGTCCACCCGAGAGCCCCCTTGAGAATGCCCGGCAGGCGCTCAACGACGAATGCGCCGAGGACGCCCCACAGGCCGCCCCAAAAGGCTTGCGAGACGATCGTGGGCACGCCCCACGGCGGCACCGGTCGCATGTTGTAGAGATTGGGCCGACCGAAGCCGAGTTCTGCGGCCAGGTAAAAGCCCAGCTGATGGAATACCATCACGCTCAGCGCGCCGGCAATGAATCCCGCGACGATCATCCGCCAGACATTGCCCAACATGTCAGTTCGCCCCGTGAGGCCGACGATGGCGCCACGGGTGGGCCTGCTCAAGCTGCGCCGCCAGAGAAAGCAGCACCTGCTCGGCGCCGTAGCGGGCGACGAAATGCATGCCGATCGGCAAACCGTCCTCCGTCACTTCCAGCGGGACCGACATGGCCGGCACGCCAGCGGCGTTACAGACGGACGTAAACGGCACCATGGGCGCAAGGCCCTCCTCGTACTTCTCCAGGCTGTCATCCATGCGCACCTCACCGAGCGGCAACGAGGTTCGGGCAATCGTCGGCGACAGCAGGATGTCGAACTTCCCGAAGAAGGCGCCGAGCTGGCGCCCCGTACGATGGAAGGTCTGGACGGCGCGGATATAGTCGTGCGCGCTCACCTTTCCGCCCTGCTCCGCATAGAGCCGCGTCACCGGCTCGAGATCGTCCGGACCGGGCACTCGCCCGTTGGCCCGCCCCTGGATGTTGGTAAAGGTGTTGGCGCACATCACCGTTCCGAATGCCGCGCCGGTTGCCCCGGGATCGTAGTCGGGCGCAGCCTCCTCGACATGATGACCGAGCGCCTCCAACCGCTTCGCCGTGCGTTCGACGGCAGCGACCAGCGCGGGGTCCATCGACTCCCAGCCGACGGGCTTGCGCAGGAACGCGATGCGCAGTGGTCCCGGTGCGCGCCGGGTCGCGTCGAGGAAAGAACCCTCGTTGTCCGGCGCGCGATAGGGATCGCCTGCTTCACCGCCGGCCAGCGCATCGAGGAGCGCCGCGCTGTCTCGCACGGAGATCGAAACGCAGAGTTGTGCCCCTGCCCCGGCCAGCGTCTCGCCGATCGGCGCCAGGCTGATGCGACCACGCGAGGGTTTCAGCCCGAACAGGCCACACAGCGAGGCCGGAATGCGGATCGAGCCGCCGCCGTCGGTCGCATGCGCCATCGGCAGCGCCCGCGCCGCCACGACGGCTGCCGAGCCGCCGGAGGACCCTCCCGGCGACAGGTCGGCGCGCCAGGGATTCGCCGTCGCGCCGCCGAAGGCCGGCTCGGTCGTCGGCGCCAGGCCGAACTCGCTGGTGTTGCTGCGTCCGACGATCACCAGCCCGGCACGGCGCATGCGCGCCACGGCAGCGCTGTCGTGAAGGGCCACCGGCTCATTGGCGAAAAAGCGCGAGCCGACCGTGGTCGGTGTGCCGGCGCAGTCGGCCATGAGCTGCTTCACCACGAAGGGGATGCCCTGGAACGGACCGTTGCCCGCCGCCGCAACCGACTTCTCGAGCAGTTCGCCTTCGTAGAAATCTGTGATGGCGTTCAGCCTGCCGTTGGCCGTGCGCAGACCCTCCAGGCTCGCGTCGAGCACCTCGCGGGCGCCGATCTTGCGGCTGCGGATCAGCTCGGCGACGGCCAGAGCGTCGTGTGTCTCGAACAGGTCTTCCAAGATCAGTTCCGCCAGCGCTCGAGGTTGGCCGCGACGAAAGCATCGTCGTGCAGCTCGGGATAGGTCGCATAGAGCCGGTCGATGCCCTCGCTCTGTCCGGGGCTCAGCTTCTCCTGCGGATCGAGGCACTCGATCGACTTGAGCAGCCCCTGCCGGCGCAGAATCTCGTGGCAACCTGGAATGCAGCCGGCGAAATCATGGTCGACGTCGAACACGACGCTGTTGCAGTCCGTCACGAACGAATCGAGTGCCAGGACCTCGGGCGAAATGGCGCCCGCCGAGACCGAGAGCTTCAACCGCTCCAGCATCTTGGCCGCGCCGCGCGTCCATACGCTCCAGTGGCCGAGCAGCCCCCCTTGGAAGCGCAGCGTCACCTCGCGGTTGCCCGTTCGCACGACCATCGGCGTGACGAGATCGGCCACGATGTGATCGTCGTTTCCGGTGTACAGCGTGATGCGCTCCTCGGCCTGGGCGCTGGCGATGCCGAACCCGACATCCAGCGTGCGGTAGCGATTGAACGGCGCCACCTTGATCGCCACCACGTTGTCGATCGCGGCAAAGCGCGCCCAGAACCCGCGCGACAGCGGGATGCCGCCCACCGCCGTCTGCAGATAGAAGCCGATCAACGGCATCTCTCCTGCGACCGAAGAGCAATGCTCGATGAGCTCGTCCTCGCTCGCCCCCTTCAGCGCCGCCAGCGACAACAGCACCGCGTGATAGCCGAGCGCGCGCGCGGTTCGCGCCTCCTCGACCGCCTGCACCGTCTTGCCGACCGCCCCGGCGATCATGACAAGTGGCCGGTCGGTCCATTCGCGTGCCGTCTCGATGGCGAGTTCGAGGACCGGGCGATAGAGACCGACCTCTCGGATGGCGAACTGCGTGGAATGAACGCCTACCGCAAGCCCGCCCGAGCCGGCATCCAGGTAATAGCGGCTCAGCGCCCGCTGCGACTGCTTGTCGAACTGACGCTCGGCATCGAGCGCCAGCGGATGCGCGGGAATGACGGTGCCCTGCCGCAGCAGGGACAGGACCGGCGGCGGGAGATCGCGCCAGTGGAGGGCCATGTCGGTGCTCATGTTCGCATCCTAACCCAGTTCCGGGCCTGCGAGGGCAAAGACGTGAGTGGGATCGTCCAGCCCCTTCGCGGTGCCAAGGGTCATCCGCATGTAGCCCCGGGGCGAGGTCGCGCCGTGTTCCTGAAGCCAGGAGCGGACGGCCTGGTGTGCCTTCGGCACATCCATGATGAAGGGTCCGGGCGCCGCGGCGGCCGCGCGGGAGATCAGAGCCACGGCGATCGTCTCGCGATCGGCAACCACGGGCCCGAGCGACGTCGCCACCCGGCCTTCCCGTCCAAGCACGAAGCCGACGATCTTGGAGCCCACATCCTCCGCCAGCCAGGCCCGTCCCGGCTGGCGCAGCGCGAGGTGCATCAGGATCGACGGACGCTCCATGCCGGTCAGCGGCCGGTCGTAGATCGCGAGCCGCGGCAGATCGGCCGGCGTGATCGGCCGGACCGTAATGCCGGCGGGCGGCGCGACCGCAGCGCCTTCCACCCCGTCGAAGTGGCAGCGAGCAATCGGATAGAGGTCGCGAAATCCGAGCGGCAGGTAGATCGGCCGTCCCTGCTCCGTCGCATCGAGGCCGGCGACCGCGTCGGCCGAGCGTACTTCCTCGATGCAGCGCTTGAGCAGGCCCGTGCCGACACCCCCGCGCCGCCGATCCTTCGTCACCAGCACCATGCTGATCCAGGCGAGCTTTTGGCCGAGCGGCAGCACCAGCGAGCTTGCCTGCCATTTTCCGTCCGGCGCGGTGCAGCCGAAACCACGGCCGGCGCCCAGCATGAAGCGCCAGTCGGCGACATTCTGGTTCCAGCCGGCCTCGATCGACAGCGGCCACACCGCATCGCACTGCTCGGGATCGATCGTCCTGACGTCGAGCCCATCGGACACTGGCGGCTCAGTATTTGCCATCGCGCACCTCGTAGTGCGTGGGCTTGTTCAGCGTGGCCATGTCGCGCTCCAGCCAATCGGTGGTCCACTCGATCATCTTCGACAGCGGCACGCTCGGGGGCCCGAACTCCTTCTCCATCCGGCTCGCATCGTTCAGCCAGCCCGTCGGGGCTTCCCTGCCAGTGAGCACCGGCGTCCGGCCCAATAGCTTGCCAAACTCGGCGGCCAGCCAGCGTATCTCGACGGTCTCCAGTCCCGTCACGTTGATCGGCGTCGTGGGCGTCGTGGCGCGGGCGAGGCAGCGCAGCGCCACCGAGTTCGCATCGCCCTGCCAGATCACATTGACGTGGCCCATCGACAGGTCGATCGGCTCGCCATCGCGCACCTTGCGGCCGACGTCGTGCAGGACGCCGTAGCGCATGTCGATCGCATAGTTGAGGCGGAACAGGCGCCCGGGCGTGCCGTGACGGGCCGAGAAATACTCGAACATGCGCTCGCGTCCGACGCAGGAGTTCGCATAGTCGCCCGACGGCGGCACCGGCGGCACTTCTTCCGTGGCGCCGCCGCTGCCGACCGGCACGAACGGATAGACGCATCCGGTAGAGAAGGCGACGATGCGCGATGCCTTGAAGATTTCGGCGACCATCGCCGGGACGTGCACGTTCATCGCCCAGGTGAGCGGCACGTCGCCGGTCGCGCCGAACTTGCGGCCCGCCATGAACACGACATTGGCGGCCTGGGGCAGCTTCTCCAGCGCCGCCCGATCCAGCAGGTCGGCCGAAATCGGTTCGACGCCAGCTCTCTCCAGAGCCTCCCGCACCCCGGGTTCGCTGAAACGCGCCACACCCATCACGCGCTTGGTCGGCGCCGCGCGCCTGGCCATGCGCGCAAGGGTCGGCCCCATCTTGCCACCGACGCCCAGCACCAGGATGTCTCCAGGCGTCGCCGCCAGATCGGCCACCAGTTCCGCCGACGGCACGGTCATGAAATCTTCGACCGCCTCGACGCTGTCGAAGCGCCCTGGAAGGTTCACGCTCATTTCCTGCCTCCCGGATGGGCCGGCACAAGTCGCTCGCCGGGTGCCGCCGGCATCGCCCGTAGTGCCGCAAAATCGAGATCGACGCCCACCGCGAAGCCCGGGCAGCCCAGCGACCCCAGCGCCAGCGTGCCGTTGCTCACCTTCAGGCGTGCCGGCTTGCCGGGCTGACGATCGTACAGATCGGGATGCGCTGCCACAAAAGCGTTCTGTTCGGCATCCGGGGCCGACGACATGCCGTCGATGAAATGGTGCGCGTTGCGCTCGACATGGGTGAGGCCCAGCAGCGAGACCAGCGTCAGGTCCTGCTGGACGCTCACGCCGGGCTGCGTCGTCAGGTCCTCCGCTGACATGAAGTAGCCCGGGCCGAGTTTCGCGACGCGCGCGGCATTCAGGATCGACTTGTAGAAGCCCTTGCAGTTCTTGGTCGAGACTCCGGCATAGCCAAGCTTCAGCGCTGCGGGGAACGTCGACAGCTCGCCATCGGATTCGTCGATGATGACGGGGCGATACTTCGCCAGCGCCGTCACCGGCCGGCTGAGGGCTGCCTGGCGCTTGATCGGCTGCTCGATGAACAGAGTGGCCCGTACCATCTTCGCGAGCGCCGGTGTCTCCTCGACCTTGCGCCACAGCTCCACGATGCCCTCGACATCGTCGTACTGTTCGTTGCCGTCGAACGTGACCTTGTAGTCCCCGGCCGTCGCATCCAGCACCGAAGCGATGCGCGTCAGTCGATCCAGATCAGCTTCGATGTCGCCCCCGACCTTCAGTTTGTAATAGCGCCCGCGATAGTAGGAAACGACCTCTTCGAGCGTCTCCGGCAACCCGTCGTTCACGCGCTCCGAAGCTGGCCGCTCCGCAGTCGTCAGCGGATCGACCAGGCCCACCGTGTGGCGCAGGTCGATCGACGGGCGCGGCTTCAGGCCTGCAAGAAAATCAGCCAGCGGTCCCGCCTCGACATCCGGCGTCAGGTCCGTCGCCGCAATGCCGGGCACATTGGCGGCGATCATCTGGGCGAAGGACCGCCCTGTCGCCTTGCCGAGCGCATCGAGGATGGCGCGGTCGAGCAGCGCGGGTCCATACGATGCGACCAGCGGATTGAGTCCAAGCTCGGCGCCGCGCGCGATCTGGTGCCGATAGTTGCCGGCATAGAGGCCGAACGGCGTGTCGAAGCCAAGCGCCGTGTAGCCGTCGATGGCGAGTTGCAAAGACTGCCGGAGCTGGTCGAGATTCTGTGGGTCGGAGTAGTCGGGACTCTTCTCGAACCACTTGGCACCCAGCGCCTCGGCGGCGACGCCCTCGCTGGTGCGGCCATCCTCGAGCGCGATGCGCACACGGATGATCGCCTGGATACCCTGGGTCACGGTGATGACGCCGAAGCGGAACGGGAGGCGCAGGCGATGGTCGCGTTCGAAGCGGTCGACCGCCTCCACTTTCACTTTCATGCGTTTTGCTCCAGCAGGCCCTGCACGTAGCCGATCATGCGCGCCGCGCAGGTCGGGCCATCGGGCTCGTAGATGAAAGGCTCCATGGCGACCCAGCCATCGTAGTCGGTCTCATGCAGTGCCTGGATCACGGAGGCGAATTTATCGTCGCCCTCCCCAGGCCCGCGCTTGTTGCGGTCGTTGAACTGGATGTGGGCCATCAATCCCGTCGGCATCCAGCGGCGGATGGCGTCCGCCACCGAGTCCTTCTCTTCCACGCTGGCGGCCAGCGTGTCGATCATGAGCCGGAACGCCGGGTTACCGATGCGGCGCACCACGACCTCGGCCTCGGTGAGGGTGTTGACGAAGTTGCAGTCCGGTCGCGCCAGCGGCTCGAGGCAATAGACGACCCCGGCCTCTTGAGCGGCAGCGGCCGCGGCGGCCCAGGCTTCCTCGACCCGCTTTGCATCGTCCGATCCGACCACGCGCCGTTGGCCGGGGGAACCATGGACCAGATAGGCGCCGCCAAGCTCGGCGCACAGGTAGATGGATGACAGCAGCACATCGACGCTGCGCTGCCACACCTTCCGATCCTCGGTCGCGATCGACAGTCCGGTCGGCGCTGCCAGAAGCCAGTGGAGGCCGCTCACCTCGACGCCGGCGTCGGCGCAGGCCCGGCGCACGGAAGCACGCTTGGAGGCTGGCATGCGCCATGCTTCATCGCCCAAGGTGAAGGGCGCGATTTCGAGCCCCACGTAACCGAGCGCCCCTGCCAGAGCACATTGGCGCTCGAAGGGAAGCTCGCGGATGACTTCGTTGCACAGGGACAGCTTCACGGACGAACCTCGCCTTGACGGGCAAATGCGTGTTCGCCAGTCTCACCGCATGGGGAATCATGATATCAGGGCCGCAAAAGCGATGAACAGATTCATCGCATTGCACACATGATGAGATTCGGCGCCTTCGGCCGCCAGTATTGGCCGACCCTGGTTCTTTTTGCCTTCCTTCTGGCGAGCTGGCAGTTCGCCGCCACCTACGGCGGCATCCGCGAATACCTTCTGCCCGCGCCGATCTCGGTCTGGAATGCGCTGTGGCACGGCGACACTTCATGGTGGCCCCACGTGTGGACCACGACGGTCGAGATCATCGGCGCCTTCCTGCTGGCGGCGGTCGTCGGCGTGGCCCTGGGAGTCGCCATCGCGTGGTCGCCCCTGCTCGCCAATGCGCTCGTCCCGTTCCTGGTCTTCGTCAACACGCTGCCAAAGGTGGCGATCGCGCCGCTGTTCCTGATCTGGATGGGCTACGGCATCTTCCCCAACATGCTGATGGGCGCGCTCATCGGCTTCTTCCCGGTCGTCATCAACACCGCCGTCGGCCTGTCGCAGGTCGAGCCCGACATGCTCGACCTCGGCCGCGTCTTCAACGCGCCGAAATGGAAGATCTTCGTCAAGATCCGCATTCCCAATGCCCTGCCCTACATTTTGAGCGCGCTGAAGATCACCGCCACCGCCGCCGTCGTGGGCGCCATCGTCGGCGAGTTCGTCGCTTCGCAGCGCGGCCTGGGCTACGTCATCGTGACCACGCAGAGCAGCATGAACACCTCCGTGGCGTTCGCCGCCCTGGTCTGGATTTCCGTCGTGGGCCTCCTGCTCTACGGCGCCGTGGTTTTGCTGGCGCATCTCTGGGCCCCCTGGGCCGAGGGCGTCGATTGAGTTCGGGGATGGGAAAAGGGAGATCGTAATGACTCGCACACTGTCGCTTGCACTGGCCGCACTGCTGGCCACCTCCGGCGCCGCCTCGGCGCAGGAGAAATTCACCTTCGCGCTCAACTGGTTCGCGGTCGGCGACCATGCCGCTTACTGGGTGGCGCTCGACAAGGGCTACTACAAGGCCAAGGGCCTGGACGTGACCCTCGAAAACTCCAAGGGCTCCGGCGATTCGATCGCCAAGGTCGATACGGGCCGCGCTGACGCGGGCCTCGCTGACGCCGCCGTCGTCATCGCCTCGGTCGGCCGCGGCACGACCGTCAAGACGGTCGGCATGGTGTTCGACAAGACGCCGCTCAACATCTTCAGCCTCAAGGAGAAGCCCCTCTCCAAGCCCAAGGACCTGGAAGGTAAGACTCTTGCGGCGCCTCCGGGCGATTCGCAACGCCAGATGTTCCCCGCCTTCGCCAAGGTGAACGGCATCGACCCGGCCAAGGTCGCCTGGGTGAACATCGAGCCCGCCGCCAAGATCGCCGCCGTGGCCGAGAAGCGGGTCGACGGCGTCGGCGACTACAGCACCGGCCTTCCGCTCTACGAGAAGGCGGCCGGCAAGGGCAACGTCGTCATGATGCCGTGGGCCGATTTCGGCTTCGACATGTACTCGATGTCGATCATCGCCAGTGCCAAGACGATGAAGGAGCGGCCGAAGGCACTGAAGGACTTCCTCGAAGCATCCTACATGGGCTGGCGGGACGTCATGGCCGACCCGAAAGCCGCGATGGAGATCCTCAAGAAGCGTGTGCCGGAAGTCGACGTCGAGGTGATGATGCCCAACATGCTGATCGGCCTCGACCTGATGAAGACCGACCGCTACGCCAAGAACGGAATCGGCTGGATCGACGGGAAGAAGATGTGCGACTCCGTCGATCTGGTGAACGCCTACATGGGTCTGCCGAAGAAGGTCGAGTGCAAGGATGTCTACTCGACCGAATTCTTCACCAAGGTCGCGATGCCGAGCAACTGATCGAGGCCGTCGCGTAGCGTGGCAAAAGGACTGATCGACCTCGAGCAGGTTGGCATGACGTACCAGGCGGCGAGCGGCCCGGTCGAGGCCCTCGCCGGCATCTCTGCCTCGATCGGGGCCGGCGAGTTCGTCTCGCTGGTCGGCCCGAGCGGCTGCGGAAAGTCCACCCTGCTGCGCATCGTGGCCGGACTGCGGCCTGCGACGCGCGGCACCATCACGGTCGCCGGACGCACAGTGACGCAGCCGATCCCCGACATCGGCATGGTGTTCCAGGCGCCCATCCTGCTGAAGTGGCGCTCCATCCTTGAGAACGTGCTGCTGCCGGCTGAACTCGCCGGCAAGGACCCCCGGGCGCTGCGGCCACGCGCCGAGCAGCTTCTCGAAATGGCCGGCCTCGGAGGCTTCGGCGCCAAGCTGCCGCGCGAACTGTCCGGCGGCATGCAGCAGCGCGCCGCGCTCTGTCGTGCCCTGCTGCTCGACCCGCCGCTCCTGCTGATGGACGAGCCGTTCGGCGCGCTCG
>JABMNB010000161.1 GCA_013205335.1 Rhodospirillales bacterium | reverse complement strand
CGTAACGGACTGGAAGGCCCGCAATCCGCACTTCGGATTGTCGCCGTACTCATCGGCTTCCACGGATCGGGTGCCGGACCCGGAACCTTCCGCTGCGCCTGTCAGGGCTTGATTAAAGCCGTTTTTCTTGCCGAACGCTTCGTAAACCGCAACGCAGAACGGCCAGATGTCCACGAACGACCAGACGTCGCAAACCCACCTACTGCGCGAGCCGACGTCGAACGCCGAGGCGCTGGCAAGAGCGCTCCGGATGATCAAGGTCGAGCCACCATCCTGGAAGGCGCTTTGGGCCGGCCGTCAAGCACGTCGCCGGTGGCTGCTCTACTGGTTATGGGAAAAGCCGGTCGACGGTCTGCAGTGGCTCATTTTCCACGTCCTCGGTCTTCTTCCCATCACCTTCGTGTCGAACTTCGGTGGCCGGTGTTCGCGCATCGTCGTACCGCTGCTGCATCGCGACGCGATCGAACGGACCCTGACCAACCTCCGCTGGCTGGAACCGTCATGGGACGAAGCGCGGCTCCGCCGAGCCTGCATGTACCACTTCGAGACCATCGGCCGGCTCCAGGCGGAATTCTCCGTACTGCATCGACTGATGCCGAGCGGCAGAATTGCCGTGGAGAATGCCGAACTGGCGAAGGAGACGCTGGCAGCCGGACCGGTCATCGTGATCGGCACCCATATCGGCAACTGGGAGACCATATCGCCGGTGATAAAGGAATTCGGCTTTCCCCTCTGTGCCGTCTTCGAGCCGCAGCCCAGCTACATGCAAACGCGGCTTTCGCTCCAGGTCCGCGCCAGATGCTCGGCCGAAGGAAGCGTGGCCTTTCCCCGCGGCGCCAACGCGCTGCGAACCGCGGTCAGGTGGCTGAACGACGGCAAGGCCTTCACCGTGTTTTGCGACGAACCCGTGAACGGCGTTTCCGCCGCGCCGTTTTTCAACCGCCGCCCACACACCCGGAGCAACTACGTCCTTGCCGCCCGCCTCGCGCGCATGACCGGAGCGACCCTCCTGCCATTCCACGTCATTCGCCATCCCGGCTGCCGGTTCACCCTTCGCTTCGGAGAGCCGATCGTGCTCGCGCCGGCGCATGGCCGGAGCCCCCCGCTGACCGACGATGTCGTCCGGCTCAATGCCGCCATCGAACCGGTCATCAGGAACAACATCGAGAACTGGTACTGGCTTGATTGGGGGTTCGCCGGTGTGCGCTACCGCTGAAACCAGTAATCGAATCTCACACCCCGCCTGCTAGTCACACGCGGCGGCCGAGGAACGAACCGGCTCAGCTGCGCTTCTCCACCACGAGGAGCCACGGCCGACCCGAGACCGGCTGCAGCCGACCGCGCGAGTCGACGGGGAAGAGACTCATCGCCACGCTGTCCTTCACGTTGCCGCCGATCGCATGGACGAAGCCGCCGCGTACGTCGGTGACGATGTCGCAATGGGCCGCGGTGTTATCGATGCGTCGCTGGGCGGTGAGCGGGTCGGCGTAGCGCCAGGTCGACCCGGCCGAGCCCGAGCAGACGAGGTCGCCGGGCTTGGGCGAGTATTCATTCGGCGCGTGAAGCACGAAGGGCGCGCTGCGCGACCCGCGCTCGCGATCGTAGAGCGCGGAGAGATAGCTGCCGTGACGACCATCGCGCGGAAACTGCGAGCTGCCATAGCCCGACTGGACCATCACCCAGGTGACGAAGGCGCCCGACCAGGGCTTGTCGGAGGTGCCCTTCCACTGCGGCCTGCCGCAGGCTCCCCAATATTCACCCACGCGGCTAGACAGGGGCTCGCTGCGCTCGGTCATGCCGGGTCGGTTGGTATAGCCGTTGGCCTGCCCGCCATAGACGACGGTGGCGCGACCGAACTTGGTCCATTCCTTCCAGGCCGTATAGGCGACCTTGTCGCTGGGCGGCCGGTCGGCGTCGCCCGACCCGCCACCGCCGCACCCTGCCAAGGCCAAGGCAAGCATGAGAACAAGCGGAAGGATCGCCGGCAGCCGCACACCGATCACGGAGAGGCGATAGGGCGGCCGCGAGGAAACACGAAAGTCGAGAAACGTAAGG
>JABMNB010000160.1 GCA_013205335.1 Rhodospirillales bacterium | reverse complement strand
TGATGTGGTAATCTTCTTCACGGCGTTGCTCTCCTTCGTTGGATTCGACACCCCGAGCCTAACAGGCTCAAGGTGAGCAACGCCTACTTCACAATTTCAACAGAGGCCGGGACATCCCCCAGCATCTCGTCGATCGACAGCAGTATCACGGCGAGCAGGCCTATGGAGAGAACGACCAGATGGGCCGTCCGCCAACGGCGGGCGCCTGGCGTGGGATCGTTGGGGCGCAGGATGTCGAACATCTGCGCACGGAGCGTCTTCTCTGCGGCCGTCACGGAGCAACCATAGGCGGGCTGGCCTGCAAATTGCAACGCGCGGTCGTCCGGTCTACCCTGATCGCCGTTCCCCGACAAAGAGGTCTGTATCCAAGGTGGTCAACGATTTGCGTATTGCCGTCGACATCGGCGGCACGTTCACGGACGTGGTTCTGGAAGAGGGAAGCCGTCGGATCACGCGCAAGCTGCTGACGACGCCGCAGCGCCCGGAGGAGGCGGTTCTCGACGGGGTGCGCCTCATCCTTGGTGATGCGGGCAAGGGTTTCGGCGATATCGGTGTATTCGTCCACGGCACCACGCTTGCCACCAATGCCGTCATCGAACGGCGCGGCGCACGGACGGCCCTGATCGCCACGGAGGGCTTCCGCGACGTGCTCGATATCGCCAACGAGAGCCGCTACGACCAGTACGATCTCGGCATCGAGAAGCCCAAACCGCTGGTGCCGCGGGCGATCCGTTTCACCGTGCCCGAACGCATGGATGTGCATGGCAGGGTCCGCCTGCCTCTCGACGAAGGCGCGGTGCGGACGCTGGCCGGAATGCTCGGAGCCCAAGGCATCGAGAGCGTGGCCGTGGCCTTCATGCACTCCTATGTGAATCCAGCCCATGAGCGGCGGGTGCGCGAGATACTGAACGCGGAACTGCCCGGTCTCTGGGTGACGCTGTCGAGCGAGGTCTGCCCCGAGGTTCGCGAGTACGAACGGACCTCGACAGCGGTGGCCAACGCCTATGTGCAGCCGCTGATGGATTCCTACCTTGCCCGCATGCAGGCGGCGCTTGCGGCGGAAAGGTTTACCGGCACGATCTATCTCGTGACCTCCGGCGGCGGCCTCACCGCCATCGAGACGGCGCGGCGCTTTCCGGTACGTCTGGTCGAATCCGGGCCGGCGGGAGGCGCGATCTTTGCGGCGGAGGTCGCGGCGCGGGCCGGCGAGGCGCGAGCGCTCAGCTACGACATGGGTGGCACCACGGCGAAAATCTGCCTGATCGACGATTATCAGCCGCACACCGCCCGGCTTTTCGAGGTAGACCGCGCGGCCCGCTTCCTCAAGGGCTCCGGCCTGCCGGTTCGCATCCCGGTCATCGAGATGGTCGAGATCGGCGCGGGCGGCGGCTCGATTGCACGGCTCGATGCGCTCAAGCGCGTCACGGTCGGCCCCGAAAGTGCGGGCGCCGAGCCGGGCCCGGCCTGTTACGGACGGGGTGGGCGGCATCCGGCCGTCACCGACGCCAATGTCGTGCTGGGCACGATCGACCCGGCACATTTCGCCGGCGGGTCGATTGCCCTGGATATCGATGCCGCACGCGGTGCGATCGACCGCGACGTGGGCGAAGGTCTCGGCCTTTCGACCGAGATGGGCGCCTATGCCGTGTACGAGATGGTGTCGGAGAACATGGCGAGTGCAGCGCGTGTGCACGCCGTCGAGCGCGGTTCCGTCGTCAATCAATACACGCTGATCGCCTTCGGTGGCGGCGCACCGCTCCACGCCGCTCGCGTGGCCGAGAAGATCGGCGTGCAGCGCGTGATCGTGCCGCCCAATGCCGGCGTGGGCTCCGCGGTCGGCTTCCTGGCGGCCCCCGTGTCCTTCGAACTGGTGCGCAGTCGCTACATGCGCCTGGACACGCTCGACGCGGCAGCGGCAACCGAGCTGCTGGAAGAGATGAGTCAGGAGGCGACGGCACTGGTGGTGCCGGGCGCGCGCGGCCTGCCGACCTTCGAGCGCCGGGTCGCCTTCATGCGTTACGTCGGCCAGGGCCACGAGATCATGGTAACGCTGCCGCACGGCCCGCTGACGGCGGCCGACACCGAGGCGCTGCGCGAGGCCTATGAGCGCGACTATGGCGTGCTGTTCGAGCGCCACATCCCCAACGCCGCCATCGAGATCCTGAGCTGGTCGGTCCAGGTTTCCACGGAGGCCAAGCGACCCGACGTGCAGGGCAAGGCCGGCAGTGCGCCCCCGCCCACGCCGGTCGGACGCCGCCCGGTGTTCGATGGCCGCAGCGGCAAGACCGCCGACGTGCCGGTCTATCGTCGCGAGCAGCTGCCGCCGGGCAGCGCCTTCGCCGGCCCGGCCATCGTCGCCGAGGACGAGACATCGACCTATGTTTCGGCCAGTTTTACCGCGCATGTCGATGCGTCTGGCTGTATCGTCATGGATCGCAAGGACGCGTGAGGAGTAACCCATGAGCCAGTCCAACAGCGTCGGCCTGATCGATCTGCAGATCATGTGGAACCGCCTGATCGCGGTGGTGGAGGAGCAGGCGCAGACGCTGATGCGCACCGCCTTCAGCCCGATCGTGCGCGAATGCGGCGACCTCTCCGCCGGCGTCTTCGACTTGCAGGGCCGCATGCTGGCCCAGGCCGTCACCGGCACGCCGGGGCACGTGAACTCGATGGCCGAATCGGTGAAGCACTTCCTGCGCTACTTCCCGATCGAGACGATGAAGGCGGGCGACGCCTACATCACCAACGATCCATGGATGGGCACCGGCCATCTCAACGACTTCGTCATCACCACGCCGTGCTTTCGCAACGGCAAGCTGGTGGCGCTGTTCTCCTGCACCAGCCATCTGATGGACATCGGCGGCATCGGCTTCGGTCCGGACGCGACCGACGTGTTCATGGAGGGGCTCTACATCCCCATGCTGAAGCTGTTCGACCAGGGCAAGGCGAACGAGACGCTGATGGCGATGATCCGGGCCAACACGCGCCAGCCGGTCGACACCGAGGGTGACGTCTATTCATTGGCCGCGTGTAACGACGTCGGCGCGCGCCGCCTGATCGAGATGATGGACGAGTTCGAAATCGACTCGCTGGACCAGCTGGGCGACCACGTGATCGCGCGCTCGCGCGAGGCGGTGCTGGCCGAGATCGCCAAGCTGCCCAAGGGCACATGGCACAACAGCATGACGGTCGACGGCTATGACGAGCCGGTGACCCTGAAGGCGGCGCTGACCATTTCCGACACCGGCATCCATGTCGATTTCTCGGGTACATCGGGTGTGTCGCGGCGTGGCATCAACGTGCCGCACGCCTATACGACGGCCTATACCGTATTCGGCCTGGGTTGCGTGGTGTCCACGCATATCCCGAACAATGCCGGCTCGCTCGGGCCGCTGACCGTCTCTGCGCCCGAGGGCTGCATTCTGAACGCGCCCAAGCCGACCGCCGTCGCCTCCCGTCATGTCGTGGGCCAGATGCTGCCCGACGTGGCATTCGGCTGCCTGCGCCAGGTCATACCGGACCGGGTGCCGGCCGAAGGGACCTCGTGCCTGTGGAACATCAACGTGCGGGGCCGCGTGAAGGGCGGCGACGGCGGCAACTACGGCTTCGGCATGGCCATCACCTCCAACGGCGGTACCGGTGCGCGTCCCGACAAGGATGGACTTTCGGCCACGGCCTATCCCAGCGGCGTGCGCGGCACGCCGGTCGAGATCGCCGAGACGCAGACGCCGCTCATCTTCTGGCGCAAGGAGTTCCGTCCTGATTCTGGTGGCGCTGGCCGCACGCGCGGCGGCCTCGGCCAGATCATGGAAATCGAGAGCGGCATCGACGAGCCGTTCGACCTGCTGGCCGCCTTCGATCGCATCGACTATCCGGCGCGCGGCCGCGACGGCGGCGGCGACGGCGGGGCGGGTGTCGTGGCGTTCAAGTCCGGGAAGACGTTGAAGGGCAAGGGCTTCCAGCTCATCCCGCCGGGCGAGCGGCTGATGATCCTGACGCCGGGCGGCGCCGGTATCGGCGCGCCGAAGGAGCGTGATCGCACGCAGGTCGCCAACGACCTCGCCGACGGGCTGATCTCAGAGGAGACGGCCGACAGGCTCTATGAATTCAAGCCGCCGCAGGCAGCAGAGTAGGGCGGCTGGGTAAAGCGGATGACGGTCAACTTAACAATGGGGGCTTCGATGAATCTGGGACGCAGGAATGCCTTGAAGGCGGGCATGGGTGTCGGTGCTGTGGCGCTGGTCGGTGGGCCGGCCGTCGTGCGGGCGCAGGCGCCGCTCAAGTTGCCGCTGGCGACGGTGTGGCCAGATGGAAATTTCCACACGGTCAACGTCAAGCGCTTCGCCGAAGAGGTGAAGAAGGCGACGGGCGGAGCCGTCGATATCGAGGTCAAGGCGGGCGGCCAGCTCGGCTTCAAGGGCCCCGAGCAGATGCGCGCGGTACGCGATGGTCTGGTGCCGATGGCCGACATCCTGAATATCCAGCAGGTCGGCGACGAGCCGATCCTCGGCGTCGAGGGCATCCCTTTCATCTGCAACAACATCGAAGAGCTCAAGGTGCTGCACAAGTATCTGCGGCCGGAGTACGAGAAGGTCCTGCTGAAGAACAACCAGACGATGCTCTACACGGTGCCGTGGCCCACGCAGTACCTGCATCTCAAGATCAAGGCGGAGTCTCTCGACGCCCTGAAGGCCATCAAGATCCGCGTACCCGACAAGAACGCACAGGAAATGTGCAGCGCGATCGGCATGGCGCCGGCGCTGATCCCGTGGGGCGAGACCATTGCGGCACTGTCCTCGGGCGCCGTCTCGGGCGTGTCGACCTCGTCGGTGTCGGGCGTCGACGGAAAGTTCTGGGAGTTCCTGAAGTTCTTCCACCAGACCAACCATGCCTGGTCGTCGGAGATCGTCACGATCAACAACGACACCTGGAAGAAGATCTCCCCGGCCAACCAGAAGATCATCGTCGACCTGGCCAAGAAGCTGGAGCCGGAATTCTGGGCGTCGTCGCTGCAGGCCGACAAGGACAGCAATGCCCGCCTGATCGCCGGCGGCATGCAGCTCGTCATCCCGTCGGCGGCGATGACGGCGGACCTGCAGAAGAAGACGGCGCCGATGATCGGCGAGTTCTACAAGCGCGTGCCGGCGGCCGAGAAGCCGATCAAGGCCTATCTCGCCGAAATGAAGCGGGCGTGAGCGGACACGGGCCGAATCCCAATGCAGGCGCGCCGCCACCCCTGCGCGCCTTCCTCGACGGGATCGACCTGCTGGGCCGCCTCGACGGCTGGATGGGTGCCGCCTGCCTGGCGGCGCTCACCTGCCTGATGCTCGGCGAGGTCCTGGTCCGTGCCCTGTCGGACGTCTTCCCGTGGGTGCCCTCCGACATTCCGGTCGCCTGGGAATACAGCTCCTATCTCATGGCGGCCGCCTTCACCTTTGGTGCCGCCATGACGCTGCGGGCCGGCGGGCACATTCGCGTCACGCTGATCCTGGGGCGCGTGACGCCCAGGGTGAGGCGGTGGATGGAGACCGTACTGGCGGCGCTGGGTGTCGCTTTCTCCGGCTATCTGGCGGTGGCGATGGTGAACTTCACCTGGCGCAGCTTCACCTCGGATCAGGTCTCGATTTCCAGCGCCACGCCGCTCTGGATCCCGCAGGCGCTGGTGACGTTCGGCATCTGCCTGCTGGTCCTGCAGTTCGTGGCGCGCTTCTTCCAGGCCCTGTTCGGCCTGCCGCTCGAGGACGTCAACATGCGCGCGGCATCGGTCGCCGAATGATTTTGCGCGCGGGTTAGGTCGCAATGCTCGAGATCGTCGTCACCATGTTCGTCGTGCTGTTCGCCTTTCTGGCGGGCGGCATGTGGATCGGATGGACCCTGGCCGTCACCGGGACGGTGCTGCTGGCGATCTTCCGCGATATCCCGCTCGACAAGCTCCTGGCGCAGTACACGTGGAACATCCTGACGACCCAGGAACTGCTGGCGCTGCCGCTGTTCATCATCATGGGCGAGATCCTGTTCCGCACGCGTCTCTCGCAGACCCTTTTTCGTGGCCTCTCGCCGTGGGCGGCGCTGCTGCCGGGCCGGCTGCTGCATGTGAACGTCATCGGCTGCACGATCTTCGCCGCCATCTCCGGATCGTCGGCCGCGACCACCCAGGTCGTGGGCCGTATCTCGCTCGCCGAACTCCTGAAGCGCGGCTATTCGAAGGATGTCGCCGTGGGCTCGCTCGCCGGCGCCGGCACACTGGGATTCCTGATACCACCCTCGAACATCATGATCATCTACGGCGTTTTGGGTGACGTCTCGATCTCCAAGCTCTTCACGGCGGGCTTCATCCCGGGATTCCTGCTCGCGGCCTGCTTCATGGGCTGGATCATGATCTACACGATGCTGAAGCCGGAACTCGTGCCGGCGGCGGAGCGCAAGGTGCGGATCGCGACGGCAGCGGAATTCCTGACGTCGATCCGTGAGCTGGGACCGGCGGTGTTCCTGATCTTCTGCGTGCTGGGCTCGATGTATGGCGGCCTGGCGACGCCGTCGGAGGCCGCCGCCGTGGGCGTGCTGGGCGCGTTGGTCGTGGCCGGCCTGCAGCGTGAGCTGTCGCGGGCCGCGCTGAAGGCGATCGCCCTCGGCTCGGTGCAGACCTGCGCCATGATCGCGCTGATCGTCCTGGGCGCCTCGATCCTGGGCAGCGCCGCGGCCTTTCTGGGCATTCCGGGGGCTGTCGCGGAGTTCGTGAAGAGCCTCGGCCTCTCGTCGTTCATGCTGATCGTGGCCCTGATCATCTTTTACCTGATCCTCGGCTGCTTCCTCGACGGGTTCAGCATGATCGTGATGACCCTGCCGATCGTGATGCCGATCATAAAAAGCGCAGGCTTCGATCCGATCTGGTTCGGCATCTTCCTGGTCCTGGTCGTCGAAATGGCGCAGATCACGCCGCCCGTCGGATTCAACCTGTTCGTGATCCAGGGGCTGACCGAAGACGGGCTGGGCTATATCGCCCGGGTAACGCTGCCCTTTCTTGCGATCATGGTGCTCTTCACCATGCTCATAACGATCTTCCCCGACATTGCCCTCTGGCTTCCGCGCTATCTCAGCGGCTAGTCTGCCACGGGCAACGAGGGGATTCGAATGGAACCGCGCCAGGTCAGGACGGCGGCTGATGCGCTGAAGATCGTCAAGCAGCGCGGGCTCTCCCACGTCAAGGTGGGTGTCCACGACATCGACGGCATCCTTCGCGGCAAGTACATCCACGTCGACAAGTTCCGCTCCGCCCTCGAAGGAGGTTTCGGCTTCTGCGACGTGGTGCTGGGCTGGGACATGAACGACCAGCTCTACGACAACGTCACCTACACGGGCTGGCATACGGGCTATCCCGACGCCACCGTCCGCATCCTGCCCGAGACCTGCCGCGAGATCGCGACCGAGCCTGGCAACCTGATGTTCCTCTGCGAGTTCGTGGGGAACGCCGAGGCGATCTGTCCGCGCGGCACGCTGCGCCGCGTTCTGGCGCGCGCGAAGAAGCTGGGCTTCGACGTCAAGGTCGGCTTCGAATACGAGTTCTTCGTCTTCGCCGAGACGCCCGAGACGATCCGCGAGAAGGGCTATCGCAACCTGAAGCCGATCTCGCCCGGCTTCTTCGGCTACTCCGTCCTGCGCAATTCAGTGCTCTCCGACTGGTACCGCGACCTGCTCGCGATGTGCGAGGCGATGGACATGGGCATCGAGGGCTTGCACACGGAGACCGGTGCGGGTGTGCTCGAGGCCGCGCTGCGCGTCGACGATGCGCTCGCGGCGACCGACAAGGCCGCCCTGTTCAAGATCTTCACCAAGGTGCTGGCGCAAAAGCGCGGCTGGCTCGCGACCTTCATGGCCAAGTGGTCGAAGGACTGGCCGGGTTGCGGCGGCCACATGCACATGTCGTTGTGGAAGGGCGGCAAGCCGGTCTTCTTCGACGAGAAGGCGCCGCACCGCATGAGCAAGACGATGCGCCAGTTCGTCGGCGGCCAGGCCCTCCTGATGCCCGAACTGCTGGGCATGGTCGCCTCGAATGTGAATTCCTACCGCCGCCTGATCCCTGGCTTCTGGGCGCCGACCGCCTCGACCTGGGGTGTCGAGAACCGCACAACCTCGCTGCGCGTGATCCCGGGCTCGGCCAAGTCGACGAGGGTCGAGTATCGCGTGGCGGCCGCCGACGCCAACCCCTACCTGGCGATTGCCGCGGCCATCGGGTCGGGCCTGTGGGGTATCGAGAGCGGGATCGACCCCGGCGAGCCCGTCATGGGCAATTCCTACGAGAAGAAGCATCCCGCGAAATCGCAGCTGCCGCGGACCCTGATGGAGGCGGCGAGCCGGCTCAAGGCGTCGAAGCCCGCGCGCGATCTCTTCGGCGACGCCTTCGTCGATCATTATTCCGCAACACGCGAGTGGGAAGAGCGTGAGTTCCGCAAGGCCATTACGGACTGGGAACTCGACCGGTACATGGAAATCATTTGATGTCGTCCTCGACGCCGCTCTTCGGCAACTGGAGCTTCCCGACCTCCATCCGTTTCGGCGCCGGCCGCATCCGCGAGCTGCCCGATGCCTGCAAGGCGGTCGGCCTCAAGCGGCCACTGCTGGTCACCGATCCGGGCCTGGCGAGGCTGCCGATGATCTCCAACGCGACGCTCTCTCTGCGCAAGGCCGGCATCGAGGTCGCGGTGTTCAGCGACGTGAAGTCCAATCCGGTGGCGGCCAATGTGGAGGCGGGGGTGCGCGTGCTGCGCGCCGGCAAGCATGACGGCGTCATCGCGTGGGGCGGCGGCTCGGGCATCGATACCGGCAAAGCCATCGCCTTCATGGCAGGCCAGACCCGGCCACTGTGGGATTTCGAGGATATCGGCGACTGGTACACGCGGGCCAATCCGGCCGGCATCCATCCATCGATTGCCGTGCCGACCACGGCCGGCACCGGCTCCGAGACCGGCCGGGCTTCGGTCATCACCAATGCCGAGACCCACACCAAGAAGGTGATCTTCCACCCGAAGATGATGCCGCAGCTCGTGATCGCCGATCCCGAGCTGACGGTCGGCCTGCCAGCGAGGCTGACGGCCGGCACCGGCATGGACGCCTTCATCCACTGTTTCGAGGCCTATTGCGCGCCGGGTTATCACCCTTATGCCGAGGGCATCGCTGTCGAAGGCATGCGGCTGGTGAAGGAGAACCTCGCGCGCTCGGTGAAAGACGGCCGCGACATCGAGGCTCGCAGCCACATGCTGGCGGCGTCGCAGATGGGCTCCACGGCTTTCCAGAAAGGGTTGGGCGCGATCCATTCGCTGTCCCATCCGGTGGGCGCCGTGCTCGACACGCACCACGGCCTCACCAACGCCGTCGCCATGCCCTACGTGGTGCAGTTCAATCGCTCCGCCATCGAGGACAAGGTCGTGCGGCTCGCGCGCTGGCTCAACCTTCGCACGCCGACCTTCGAGGGTTTCATGCAGTGGACCCTCGAACTCAGGCGCGAGATCGGCATTCCCCACACGCTGGCCGAGCTTGGCGTCAAGATCGATCATCTCGACAGGTTTTCCGAGATGGCCGCGGTCGACCCGACGGCCGCCGGCAACCCGGTCAAGGCGGGCGTTCCGGAGATGCGCAAGATGTACGAAGCCGCCATGGCAGGGAGGCTCTGATGGCCGCCGCTTTTCCCACTCAAGCCCGCGTCGTCATCGTCGGCGGCGGCATCATGGGCTGCTCGACCGCCTATCATCTCGCCAAGCATGGCTGGAAGGACGTCGTGCTGCTGGAGCAGGGCCGGCTGAGCGGCGGCACGACCTGGCATGCGGCGGGGCTCGTGGGCCAGCTTCGTTCCTCCCAGAACCTGACGCGGCTGATCCGCTACAGCACCGAGCTCTATTCGAAGCTGGAGGCCGAGACCGGCCTCGCCACCGGCTGGAAACAATGCGGCTCGCTCACGGTCGCACGCAGCGAGGAGCGCATGATGCTGCTGCGCCGCTCGGTCGCCATGGCCAATGCTCAGGGCGTCGTGTGCGAGCCGCTGACGCCGCAGCAGGCCGGCGACAAATATCCGATCATGCGCACCGACGATCTCGTCGGTGCGGTGTGGCTGCCCGGCGACGGCAAGGCCAACCCGGCCGACATCACCCAGGCGCTGGCCAAGGGCGCGCGCAACGGTGGCGTCCGCATCTTCGAGAAGACGCGTGTCACGGCGATCGACACGGAAGACGGCCCGTCGGGACCGCGAGTCACCGGCGTGCAGACCACCGAGGGGCCGATCAAGGCCGAGATCGTGGTCAATTGCGCGGGCCAGTGGGCGCGCCAGCTCGGCCGCATGGTCGGCGTGCCGGTGCCGCTCTATTCCTGCGAGCACATGTACATCGTCACGGAGAAGATGGAGGGCGTGCCGCGCGACTTGCCGGTGATGCGCGATCCCGACGGCTACATCTATTTCAAGGAAGAAGTCGGTGGCCTGCTGATGGGCGGCTTCGAGCCCGACGCCAAACCCTGGAACAAGGACGTCATCCCCGACGATTTCGAGTTCGGCATGCTGCCCGACGACTGGGACCAGTTCCAGATCCTGATGGACAACGCGCTGATCCGCGTGCCGTCGCTGGAGAAGACAGGCATCAAGACCTTCATGAACGGGCCGGAGAGCTTCACGCCCGACCTGAACTACATCCTGGGCGAGGCGCCGCAGCTGCGCGGCTTCTATGTCGGCGCCGGCTTCAATTCGATGGGCATCGCGAGCTCGGGCGGCGCCGGCATGGCGCTGGCCGAATGGATCGTCGCGGGCGAGCCGACGATGGATCTCTGGCCGGTCGACATCAGGCGCTTCGCGGGCTTCCACGGCAACGATGCGTGGCTGCGCAGCCGCGTCGCCGAGACGCTCGGCCTGCACTACAAGATGCCGTGGCCGCAGCGCGAGCAGGAGAGCGGCCGGCCTTTCCGGCGCTCGCCTCTGTACGACCGGCTGAAGGCGCGCGGCGCGTGGTTCGGCAACAAGATGGGCTGGGAGCGGCCCAACTGGTTCGCGGGCGCTGGCAATGTGCCCGAGATGCAGTATGGCTGGGGCCGCGGTGCGTGGTTCGATGCCGTCGCCGCCGAGCATCGCGCGACCCGCGAAGGCGTGACGATCGCCGACGAGACCTCGTTCGGCAAGCTGCTGGTGCAGGGCCGCGATGCCGAGGTCGTGCTGCAGCGTCTTTGCGCCAACGACGTCGCCGTGCCGGTGGGCCGCACCGTCTATACCGGCGTGCTGAACGAGCGCGGCACCTTCGAGAGCGACCTCACCATCGCGCGGCTGGCGCGCGACAGGTTCCTGGTCATCACCGGCTCGGCCCAGCCGATCCGCGACATGGATTGGCTGGGGCGGCACATGCCGGCCGATGCCCATGCGGGGCTGACCGACGTGACCTCAGGCTGGACGGTGCTGTCGGTCATGGGCCCGAAGAGCCGTGAGCTGCTCCAGAAGGTGAGCAAGGCCGATCTCTCGAACGAGGGCTTTCCCTTCGCCACGATCCGCGAGATCGGCATCGGCTATGCCACGGTGCTGGCGTCGCGCCGTACCTACATGGGCGAGCTGGGCTGGGAGCTCTACATCCCGGTCGAGTTCGCCGTCACCGTGTTCGAGACGCTGCACGAGGCGGGCGCCGGGCTCGGCCTGCGCGATGCCGGCTACTATGCCATCGAGACGCTGCGGCTGGAGAAGGGCTACCGCGCCTGGGGCCGCGAGCTGACGCCCGACGACACGCCTTTCCAGGCGGGACTCGGCTGGGCGGTGAAGCTCGACAAGCCGGGCGGCTTCATCGGCCAGAAGGCTCTCGTCGAGGCCAAGGGCAAGCCGCTGGTGCGGCGACTGGTGTCGGTCGTGCTGGAGGATGGCGAGCCGCTCCTGTGGGGCGGCGAGGCGCTGCTGCGCGACGACCAGCCGGTTGGCGATCTCACCTCGGCGGGCTACGGCCATACGCTCGGCGCGTCGGTCGGCCTCGGCTACGTGAAACGCGGCGACGGCCAGGCGATCGACACGGCGTGGCTGGAGGGTGGCCGCTTCGAGGTCGATCTCGCCGGCACGCGTCTGGCCGCGAGGGTGTCCTTGCGAAGCCCATTCGATCTGGCGGGAACGCGCATCAAAGCTTAAGGAACTTTGAGGTAGCCGGACTGCCTAAAATGGAGTTGCAACAGAGGTTTCACATAGAATTTCCAAATTCTGCTGATATTTTTGATCCTGGAGATAATCCACGGCAAAACTATTGCCTTCATTTTTGAGGCTCATCAGGAAATCGAGTGGGTGCTTTCGGCGACTTCAGAGCGCTGGAAGCATGCATGTGAGGACCTTGAGCCGCAGATATTCCTGGTCGCGCAGGCCGTATGCGCGGCGCTGGATGACGCGGATCTTGTTG
>JABMNB010000159.1 GCA_013205335.1 Rhodospirillales bacterium | reverse complement strand
GCCTGGCAGCCGCCGCCGGGCTTCAAGCGCCATGCGCTCGACAGCGACGGGCTGATGGGGATGACGCCTCATTGGGGCGAGTTCTGGGAGCATCGCTCGCTCTCGGCCGCCGAGCGCCATCTACTGCTCGACGTCCGGCAACGCATGCACGACATGCTGAGCCGCCTGAGCCGGGACCCGTCCGGCTACAGCGTGATCCACGCCGACATGCACCCGGGCAACATCGTGGTCGACGGCGACCGTCTGACCGTCATCGATTTCGACGACGCCGGATTCGGCTGGCACCAGTACGACATCGCCACCGCGCTCACGCACTGGCAGACCAAGCCGAATACCGCCGAGATCGAGCGCGCCTTCCTGGCCGGCTATCGCGCCAACCGCCCCGTCCCCGACGAAGCATTGAGCCTGGTCCCGCAGTTCCGTCTGATCCGCTGGATGGCCACGATCGGCTGGTTCCACCAGCGCCCCGAAGTCAACCGCCCGTCGTCGGTGTTCGAGGAAAGGAAGGCCTGGGTCCTCGAACGGTGCGCGGCACTGCAGCGCGACCAGCCGTGAATGGAGCAGGTGACCTCGTTCAGGGTGCTTGCAGCAGTTTCTTCAGGGCGGCGGCGATCAGCTCGGTGGTGACGGCCGAAGGATGGCCGTCGTGCGGGATCAGCAGTTTCGCGACATCGGTCCCGGAGGTCGCGGCGGACTCGCCCAGCATCGGCGCGCCGAGCTTGCGCAGTCGCACGAGCGTGTCGACCAGCAACGGCTGCGCCACCTTCGAATCGCCGTAGCGTTGCTTCGTCTGTTCGTCGGGCCAGGAGTAGAGAATGACGAGGGGCGCGCCGAACTTCGCGCGCGCATCGGCCTGCAGCTTCGCCATCATGGCCAGGAACAGCTCGATCTGCTCCTCCTGGCGCTGGCGCTGGCCGATCGCGTCGATGAAGGCGAAGTGCTGGCCGAGCAGGTAGCGGAGGCCGGCGACGGGATCGCGCCAGCGATGTTCGTTGAACGAGCCGGTGTAGCGCAGCACGCCGTTCTCGAGCACGTAGCGCGGCGAGGAGCCGAGCCACGAGCCATCGCCGGTCACGCGCTGCAGATGCGCCGGGATGATCCAGGTCACCACCGCCTTCACCTTGCGGTCGGTGTAGCGGTCGAGGAGGCCGGCCTCGAAGGCGCGGACGAGATGGTTGGGTCCGTAGCCGGGCACGCCGAGATTGATGCTGCGGGCGGCCGGCGTATTCTGCTTCGTGAATTGCGACGGCATCGTCTCGTCGTCGCGCAGCCCCTGCCCGAAGATGAACGAGTCGCCGATGAACAGGTAGGTGTCGGTCGCGGCCGCGGCCGGCGGCGTCACGCGCGCCGCCGCGGCATCGAAATGATAGGTCTGGCGATAGACGAGCTCGGAGCCCCAGGTGGCCGTGGCGATGACTTCGCTGTCGGGCTTCGGCCGGAAGCCGAGGATCGGGTCGGGCGGCGGCCACCATTGGGGAACCGTGCGGGTCACGACCCCCATGTTCATGGCCTTCGGCGAGAGCAGGCCGGCGAACAGGTCGAGTGCCACCAGGCTGAGCGCCAGCGCGGTCGCGAGGAGCGCGCCGCTGCGCCAGCGGTTGCCGCGCAACGTGACGACGCCCACGATACCGAGCAGGGCGACGGCGACGCAGGCCCAGACGGCCGACTGCAGGACGAGCGCGACCGCGAGGATCACGAGCAGGAAGGCGCCCGCCAGCCAGAAATTACGAAACCTGCCGGCCATTGACCTGAAAGCGTTCTCCCCGGATAGGCTGGGTGTAGGCGTTCGAAAGGAAAAACTCAATGAGCGGACCATTGCCGCTGCACGGCCTCCGGGTGCTCGACCTGGCAAGCTTCATCGCCGGACCGGTCGCCACGACCGTAATGGGCGACTACGGCGCCGAGGTCATCAAGATCGAACCGCCCGGCGAGGGCGACCCGCAGCGCAAGCTCGGCCAGGCCCACTCGATCCCGCAGCATCCGGTCAACTTCTGCTGGCACATGACCAACCGCAACAAGCGCTCGGTCGTGCTCGACCTCAAGAACGAAGCGGGCCGCGGCGCGTTCGACCGGCTGGTCAAGACGGCCGACGTGATGGTGGTGAACTTTCCGCTGAAGGTCCGCGCCCGGCTCAGGATGCGCTACGCCGACGTGAGCCCGCTCAATCCGCGGCTGATCTATGCCTCGATGACCGGCTATGGCGAAGCCGGGCCGGACGCCGAGCAGCCCGGCTTCGACTCCACCGCCTTCTTCGCCCGTTCCGGCCTGCTCGACGGACTGACCTACGAGGGCGGACCGCCGGCCTTCTCGCTGCCGGCCCAGGGCGACCAGATGGCCGGCATGAACCTGTTCGCGGCCATCTCGATGGCGCTGCTGCATCGCGAGCGCACCGGCCAGGGCAGCGAGGTCGGCACGTCGCTGCATGCCAGCGGCCTGTGGTCCAACGCGATCCTGGCGCAGGGCGCCCTGCTCGGCTCGTTCGTGTCACCGCGTCCGCCGCGCAACAAGCCGCGCAGCGCGCTCGCCAACCAGTACCGCACCTCCGACGGCCGCTGGATCCAGCTCACCATCGTGCGCGAGGACAAGCTCTGGCCCGAGCTCTGCGAGGCGCTCGAGCGCACCGACCTGATGGACGATCCGCGCTTCGAGACGACCGAGAAGCGCCGCGCCCACGCTCACGACCTGGCGGCGATCCTCGATCCCGTGTTCGCCGGCCGCCCGTGGCCCGAATGGAAAGAGCGCCTGCGCCGCCACGAGATCACCTTCGGCCTGCTGGGCGTCCTCCGCGACGTGCCCGACGACGAACAGGCCGTCGCCAACGGCGCGGTAGTCGCCACCGGCCAGCAGGACATGCCGCGCACCATCTCGGCACCCATCCGCATGTCCTTCGCGCCCGAGCCGGCGACGCCGGGACCGGGACCGGGCCACGGCGCGCACACGGACGAGGTGCTGGGCGAGCTGGGTTACAGCGCCGCCGAACTCGGCGAACTCAGGGCGGCCGGCGCCTTCGGCTAATTGTCTCGATCCGGCAATTCAAAAACGATTGTCATCCCGAGCGCCAGCGAGGGACCTTTAAATACGTCAGCGCAAAGGTCCCTCGCTGGCGCTCGGGATGACAACAATGGTGATCGCTC
>JABMNB010000158.1 GCA_013205335.1 Rhodospirillales bacterium | reverse complement strand
TGGCGACGCCGGGGCCCGGCAGGAACTGCGGCGGGTGCACCGAGCCGGTGAGGATCATGTCGCCCGCCTTCAGCTGTTTGCCGTTGGCGATCAGCTTGTTGGCCAGCCAGGCGAGCGAGATCATCGCGCCGCCCATCACGTTGCTGCCGGGACCGGCGCCGATCTCCTTGCCCTCGAACTCGGAGCGGCCCTTCACGTTGGCGAAGTCGGTCTTCTGCCAGTCCTTGATCTCGGTGCCGACGATGCAAGCGGCCTGCAGCACGTCATCGACGATGCGGCCCGGGCCGCCCAGCTTGGAGGCGTCGCCGTAGCGGTTCTCGACCACTTCCATGCCGCAATAGAGGTTGGCGACGAAATCCTTGATCGAGTCGGCGGTGTAGGGCGTGCCGGCCGGCACATCCTTGGCCATGCGCGCAACCATCTCGCATTCGACGCCGGC
The DNA here is from genome assembly GCA_013205335.1 of Rhodospirillales bacterium. Lineage (GTDB taxonomy): Bacteria > Pseudomonadota > Alphaproteobacteria > Reyranellales > Reyranellaceae > Reyranella. Next base: position 8,909 of record JABMNB010000158.1, on the reverse strand, counting down.
CTTCAGCGGCCAGCCCTTCTCGAACACGGCGCCGCTCTGCCTGATGCCGCTGGTGTAGATGCCGGCGAAAGCCGGACCCGAGAGCTTCAGCGGCTCATATTGTGCAGGTACCGCGAAGGCGACCTTCCAGCCGGCGAGCTTCCAGCCGGCGGCCTCGAGCTTGTCGTGGACCGCGAACTGGACCTTGTAGGCGTCGGCTTCGGAGAGCCCTGAGGTCGCGTCGGCGAGCCAGTCCATCGTCGTCTTCGAGCGCCGACCTTCGGCAATGCGGTCGGCGAGTGCGGCGATTTCCTTGGCGTCCATGGCGATTCTCCCTCAGGCGAGCGTTGTGTTCTTGCCACTTCTCTTACTTCGCCCGGCGCTCCAGCTCAAAGCCCATGTTCCGGGACCTGTACCGGTTGCCAGCCTTGCCCGATACCGGATGCAGCGCGACAATGAGATTACATGATCGACACCTTGATTTCCCTGTGCCTGTTTTTCGTGCTGCTGGGCATGGTGCCGACCCTGGCGACGTTCGCGCAATTCCTGCTCGTCGGCCTTCATGGCCGGTGGAACCACTATTCGAAGTGCGGCGACTACACGCCGCGCGTGGCCTTCGTGCTGCCGGCGTGGAACGAGGCGGACGTGCTGGGCGCCAGCATCGATTCGCTGATGAGTATCGACTATCCGGTCGGCGCGTGGCGCCTGTACATCGTCGACGACGCCAGCACCGACAACACGCCCGAGGTCATGCGCGCCAAGATGGCACAGTATCCGGGTGCGGTGTTCCACCTGCGGCGCGAAAAGGGCGGCCAGGGCAAGGCGCACACGCTCAACCACGGGATCCGCGAGATCCTGGCCGAGGACTGGGCCGAGGCCGTGATGATCATGGACGCCGACGTGCTGTTCGAGCCGACGACCCTGCGGCGCATGGCGCGGCATTTCGCCGACCCCGAAGTGGGCGGTGTCACGGCCTACGTCAAGGAAGGCAGCGAACCCAGCAGCCTGCTGTCGCGCTTCATCGCGTTCGAATACGTGACGGCGCAGGCGGCTGCGCGGCGGGCCCAGAACGTGGCCGGCGGCATTCCCTGCATGGCCGGCGGCGCGCAGCTCCACAGTCGCGAAAATCTGATTGCGATCGGCGGCCGGATCGACACCAGCACGCTGGCCGAGGACACCTACACAACCATCAAGACCCAGCTATGCGGCCGACGTGCCCTGTTCGACCCGAATGCCATCGTCTGGGCCGAGGAACCCGACAGCCTGACGGCGCTGTGGAAACAGCGACTGCGCTGGGGACGCGGCAACCTGCAGATCACGATGGCCTTCCGCGACCTGTGGTTCAGGCCACGCCGCAGCGCCCATTTCGGCAACGTCGCCTTCGGCGTGCTGTGGTTCAGCATTGCCCTGATGCCGGTGTTCATGATTCTGGGTTCGGTCGGGCTGGTCGGCCTGTTCTACCTCTGGCCGCCGTGGGCGCCGCTGGCCTTCAGCGCGCTGTGGGGCGTCAGCTTCCTCAGCTATCTGTTCCAGACCCTGTATTCCTTCCTGATCGATCCCCATGTGGCTCGGCGTGCCTGGTTCGAGGGCATCGCCTTCCCGGGATTGCTGTCAGTGGGCGTCATGTCGATGGCCGTGCTCAGGCTCATGCCCTTCTCGGGCACGGCGGAGTGGCCGGCACCCGGCAGCTGGACGTGGAGCGAAGCCGGCGTCCTCGTCGTCCTCGCCTGGTCGGCGCTCTCCACACTGGCCGCGTGGGGAGTCTACCGTCTCGACCGGGCGGGTGCCCCCAAGCGACTGCGCGACATCGCGCTGGTGCTGGTCGGCTACGGCCCTCTGTTGTGCGCCATCTCGCTGGGTGCCATCGTCGGGCAACTGCGGAGCGCAGATCTGAAATGGGACAAGACAGTCAAGTCGGGCAAAGCGAGGCTGCCGACATGACGCCGGCTGACGCCTCGTCGCCCGACCGTACCTTCGACAAATTGCAGGCCGATGACATGGCCAACGAGGTCCGCATCCTGTGGAGTGAGGTAGGCGTCTGTGCTTTGTTGGCCCTGCTGGTGGCGGTCTACCTGATTGTCGAATAGGAAGGATCGCGTCGAGGGGCGACAGAGTGAATTTTCGGAACATGCTAAGCGTTGCGCTGCTGCTGCCTGCCTGTGGCATGAGCCCTCTGTGGGACGGCCCGATCTCGAAGGCCCGGGCTCAGGCGGGCTGCGAGATCGACGAAGCGCAGCGCCTGTTCGGCCAGCAGCCCCGTCCCGACGCCACGATCGAACCACTGCTGCAGGCTTGCGTGGCCGCGGGCGCGAGCGATTATCGCGTGTACATGTTCCTGGGCGTGATGACCCGCGACGCCGGCGACCGCGAGCGCGCAATCGTCTACCTGAGGAAGGCGCACGATCTGGACCCGGCAGCGCCCAATCCGGCACTTGAACTAGGCTTCACGCTGGAGGCCAAGCATGGCAGCGAGGCCGCCAAGGTCTACGACGGAGTCCTGGTGCGCGATCCCGACAACCGCCCCGCCTTGCTGGGGCTGGCGCGCATCGACCGCGGGCAGAACCGCCTCGAAAAGGCGCGTGCGATCTACGAACGTCTCCTGGCGGTCAATCCGAACGATGCCGACGCGCTGAACGGGCTGGCCTGGCTGCAGCTCGCCGACCGCAACCGCATCGCGGGGCGCAAGGGCTTCGAGCATGTACTCACCCTGGCCCCCGACAACGAAGAGGCCAAGATCGGCCTGTCCAAGAGCGAAACCGTCTATCGCTATACGTTCGACGTCAACGGCAACCTCGTCACCACGGCCAGCGGGACGGCCTGGGGGTTCGGGGCCACGGCGTTGCTGGGGTTCACGGCCTTCGACACGCTGGAACTCGCCGAGACCCACTTCGGCAACGAAATCCAGACGCTGACGGCGATCGGCCTCGCCACGCTGCCGTCTGATGACATCCGAGTCGGCTGGCACCGCCTGGTGCCGCTCAGTTACGCCACTTCGCTGGTCTACGACTATCGCGGCCACAAGAGCCTGCCGACCGAACACTGGCTCGACGCCAGCGCCACCTTTTATCTTACCGATTATCTGCGCTGGTTCGGCGGCTACCGGCAGACGTTCGGCGCCTACCAGTGGGACGGCCGCCTGATACGCACCGGGCTCACCGCCTCGCTGTCGCCGTCCTGGGAGGTGAGTGTTACGGCGTACAATGCGGCGCAGGCCATCTTCAACAACTACCAGTACATCTGGAGCTGGGTGGCCGACGTGACCTACTACGGCCCGCGCAACACCCTCGTCGTCGCCGGTGTCGGCTACAGCCCGACGATCAACAACGTCGACCTGCACGCGCGCACGATCCTGCCGATCACCGACCGCATCGCGCTCCAGCTCGTGGGCGGCTACAATTCCATCAACCTCGACACGCGCGTAACGGCGGGTCTTCGCTTCACCTGGTAACATCCATGCCGATCGACAATCAGACAGAACCAACCAAGCCCCGACTGAGCGTCGTCGGGTCGGCGGACGAGCAACCGTTGAGCATCCTGCTGGTCGACAGCGACGAAACCTCCTTCCAGAAGGCGCGACACGTCCTCAAGGGCTTGCCGATCACGAGCCTGAAATTTGCCACCGACGCCAAGGTCGCCGCCGCCCTGGTGGCGGCCGAGCATTTCGACCTGGTGGTCGTCGATCCGGTGGTGCCGGGCGGCTTCGACCTCTTGAAAGAAATCAAGGACAAGTACCGCTGGGTCGCCACTTTGGTGGCAACCGCCAATCACACCCCCTCCTTCATGCGGCAAGCCGTCAAGTGCCGGATCGACGGGCTGCTGTTCAGGCCGATGACCGCCGAGGAATTCGTGGAGCAGGTCCTGCTGCTGGCCAGGGCCGTGAGCGCGCGCCGCCAGCGCCAACAGAAGCGCGTGCTGGCGATCGGCGCCCATCCTGACGACGTCGAGATTGGCTGCGGCGGAACGCTCGCCCGACATCGCACCAAAGGCGACACGCTGAACATCCTCACCCTCTCGCGCGGCGCGGCGGGCGGCGACGTCAACGTACGGGTGGCGGAGGCGTACCGGGCCGCCGAGATTCTCGGCGCAAAACTGCAGCTGGCCAACCTCCGGGATACGCATATCAGCGAGGGGGCGAAGACGATCGAGATCATCGAGACCGCGGTCCGCGAGCTGCGACCGACGCACGTCTACACTCATTGCTCGGAGGACACGCATCAGGATCATCGCGCTGTCCATGCCGCCAGTCTGGTGGCGGCGCGCAGCGTCCCTAACGTCTATTGCTACCAGTCACCCTCCTCGACGGTACAGTTCAGTCCCCAGCGATTCGTCGATATCACCCACTTCATCGAGCAGAAGATCAAGGCAATCGACGCCTACCGCAGCCAGGTCGCACGCATGGAGTCGATCCAGAACGATTTGATCGTGGCGACCGCGCGCTATTGGGGCCGCTTCGCCGGCCATGTTCTGGCCGAACCCCTCAAAGTCATTCGCGAACGTACCGGCAGCATCTCTCCCGACCCCGACACCGACCCCGAAAACGGGCAGTCGGCGTCGGAGCCTTTGCTGGCTGCCAATCAGGAGTGATGTATGCGCATCCTGATAACCGGCGCGGGCGGTGCTGCGGCCATCAGCGTCTGGAAGAGCCTCGGTGCCGAGCACGAGTTGCACATGGCCGACATGGACCCGCTGGCCGCCGGTCTCTATCTCGTTCCGGAGGCGCAGCGCCTGATCATTCCGCGCGGCGACGATCCGCAGCTGGTCGAAGCCCTGCATGACGCCTGCACGGCGCGAAGCATCGAGATGCTGCTGCCCACGGTCGACGCCGAACTGTTTCCGCTTGCCATGGCGCGCGGCAGGTTCGAAGCGATGGGCGTCACTCTTCCCATCTCCCCGGCCGAATGCCTGCGCCTGTGCCGCGACAAGCAGCTGCTGCTCGACCGCGTCAGGGGCGAGGTGCCGGTCCCCACCTACGAGCCGCTGACGCAGGAAGCGGCAGATCGTGTCGATTCCTACCCCCGCTTCGTCAAACCCCGGCTCGGCGCCGGTTCGCGCGGCGTTGCCAAGATCGTCCGCCGCGAGGACCTCGAGAAGCAGCCCAAGGACGGGTCGGTCCTACTGCAGGAGTACCTGCCGGGCGAGGAGTTCTCGGTCGACGTCTATGTGCGGCGCGACGGCGTCGTCGTCGGAGCGGTGCCGCGCGAGCGCATGAAGGTCGACTCGGGCATCGCCGTGGCCTCCCGCACCGTCAATGTGCCGGAAGTCATCCAGTCGGCCATAAGGACGGCGGAAGTCATCGGCATTCGCGGTGTCGCCAACGTTCAGTTCAAACGGGCAGCCGACGGGGTCTTCAAGCTTCTCGAAGTCAATCCCCGCTTCCCCGGAACCCTGCCGCTGACGGCGGCAGCCGGCGTCGATATGCCCAGGCTCATGGTCGACGAGGCGATGGGCAGACCGCTGCCGGATCAACTTATGCCATTCACGGAACTTATGGTCGTGCGCTACTGGACCGAGCGCTATTTCGACTCCGCGGAGTGGAAGATGCTGTGCCGCCCGCAGTAACCTGGCTCGTCCGGCACGGACAAAGCACGTCGAATGCCGGCCTGCCGGCGGTGGGGCACGGCGAGGTGCCGCTGACGGCGCTGGGACTCGAGCAGGCGCAAGAGGTCGCACGCCGCGTCGAGCGGCGGCCCGACTTGCTGATCGTGTCGCCCTTCCTGCGCGCACAGGCAACCGCCGATCCGATCCGCGCGCGCTGGCCATCGGTACCCTGCGAGATCTGGCCGATACAGGAACTCACCTATCTCAGCCCGGCGCGATGCACCGGCACGACCGCCGAAATGCGCCGGCCGTGGATCGAGGAATACTGGCGACGCTGCGATCCGGACTACCGGGACGGGCCGGATGCCGAATCCTTCCAGGCCTTCATGAGCAGGCTTGTCGACTTTCACCACCGCCTGCAGGCCCTCGAAGGCGACTTCGTGATTGCCGTAGGACACGGCCAGTTCTTCCGCGCCTACCTGATGGTTCTGAATGAAGGCTTTGCCGTAACAGCGGGCTGGATGGAACGATACCGGGTGACTGAAACAGCCCGGCCCATGACCAATGGTGAAGTCGTGGAGCTGGCTGGCGAGGCGATCCAGAACGACCTGCGCCAGGTTTCGCCGTTGTCTTCCGCGCCCCCATGGGGCCGCGAGCATACCGCTCGCGGCCCGGAGGACGATGCTGGCTAGGCCGCTTTCGCCGGGTGGTACTTGCCGTAGAAGCTTTCGCCCTTGGCGGCCATGTCGCGCAGGAGCTTCGGCACCTCGAACTGGTTGCCGTACTTCTTGGCGAACTCGTCGCACTCGGCCACGAACTTCTTGACGCCGACCTGGTCGATCAGGCTGATCGCCCCGCCGGTCTGCGGTGCGAATCCGAGGCCCATGATCGAGCCGACGTCGCCATCCTGAGGGTTGGTCAGCACGTTGCTTTCCAGGCAGCGCGCGGTGTCGACCGCCTGCACGTAGAGCAGGCGCTTCTTGATCTCGTCCTCCTTGGCGCGCTTGTCCTCGCCCTCGCCGTAGAGGAGCGCCGGATCGGCCGGGAAGTACTTCTGCAGTTCCGGCCACAGGCGCTTCTTGCCGTCGGCCGGATACTCGTAGAAGCCCTTGCCGTTCTTGCGGCCGAAGCGCTCGAGCTTCTTGACCATCAGCTCGAGGATGTCCTCGGTGCCGCCGCCTTCGAACTTCTGGCCGGCCGCCTCGGCGTCGCGCCGGGTCTGGTCCATGATCTTCCAGCTGAGGTCGATGGCGACCTCGTCGTTGAGCGACAGCGGGCCGACCGGCATGCCGGCAAAGCGCGCGCAGTTCTCGATCATGGCGGCGGGAATACCCTCCTTCAGCATGCGATGGCCTTCGCTGATGAAGGCACCGCACACGCGGGAGGTGAAGAAGCCGCGGCTGTCGTTCACCACGATCGGCGTCTTGCGGATCTTCTGCACGAAGTCCATCGCGCGGGCGAGGGTCTCGGGCGAGGTCTGCTTGCCGACGATGATCTCGACCAGCGGCATCTTCTCGACCGGCGAGAAGAAATGCAGGCCGATGAAATGGTCCGGCCGCGACGACGCTTCGGCGAGGCCGGTGATCGGCAGGGTCGAGGTGTTGGAAGCAAACACCGAGGTCTTGGGCAGCGCGGCCTCCGCCTTCTTCGTCGCCTCGGCCTTCACTTCGCGATTCTCGAACACGGCCTCAACGACAAGCTGGCAGTCGTTGAGCGCGCCGAAGTCGGGAGTCGCAGTGACCTTGGCCAGCATCGCATCGCACCTGGCCTGGTCGAGGCGGCCGCGCTTCACGAGCTTGCCCAGCTCGTCGGCGATGTGCGCCTTGCCCTTGTCGGCCGCTGCCTGGTCGCGGTCGATCAGCACGATGTCGAGGCCCGCCTGCACCGAAACGGTGGCGATTCCGGCGCCCATCAGGCCGGCGCCCAGTACGCCGATCTTCTTGTACTCCTGCTTGGGCACGCCCTTGGGGCGGCGCACCAGCTTGTTGGCTTCCTGCAGGCCGAAGAACAGCGTGCGGATCATGCTCTTGGCAACAGGGTCGCGCAGCAGCGAGACGAAGTAGCGCGTCTCGACCTTGAGCGCGGAGTCGAACGGAAGCTGCAGGCCCTCGTAGACGCAGCTCATGATCGCCTTCGGCGCCGGATAGATGCCGTTGGTCTTGCCACGGATCATGGCGCTGCCACCGATGAAGGTCATGACGCCCGGCGGGCTCCAAACCTGGCCGCCCGGGAAGCCCGGCGTCTTGAAGCCCTTGCGATCCCACGGCTGCACGGCGCGGCCGTCGATGGCCTTGGCGCCCTTGCCGGCATATTCCGGTACGACCTGTTCGGTTGCCGGCGCCGTCAGCCAGGCCTTGGCCCGGGCCAGCAGTTCCCCGGCCGGCACGACCTCGTGGATCAGGCCGAGGCTCTTGGCGGCATCGACCGTGAGGTCCTTGCCCTCGAGCAGGATGGGCGCGGCGTTCTGCACGCCGATCAGGCGCGGAATGCGCTGCGTGCCGCCGCCGCCCGGCAGCAGGCCGATCTTCACCTCGGGCTGGCCGACCTTGGTCTTCGGGTTGGCCGCGGCGATGCGGTAGTGCGTGGCCAGGCAGATCTCGAAGCCGCCACCCAGCGCGGTGCCGTTGATCGCGGCGACCACCGGCTTGCCGCCGGTCTCCTGCTGGCGAAACATCTTCTGCAGCTGGCTGAACTGCTCCATCAGCTTCGACGCATCGGACGTGTCGAGGCTCATGATCATTTCGAGGTCGGCGCCGGCAATGAAGCTGTCCTTGGCCGACGTGATGATGATGCCCTTGACCTTGTCGTCCTTCAGGGCGGTCTCGAGCGCGCCGGCATAGGCCGTCATCGAGGCCTCGTTCAGCACGTTCATCGCGCGGTTGGGCATGTCCCAGGTGATGGTCGCGATGCCGTCCGAATCGACGTTGTAGTTGATCATGGTTGGTCTCCGAATTCTTCCCGTGGCCACCCTTCGAGACGCTCGCTCTGCTCGCTCCTCAGGGTGAGGATTTTTCTAGAACCACTGCCTCACCCTGAGGAGGCCGCCCCTCGAATACCTCGGGGTAAACTCTGCGGCCGTCTCGAAGGGTGGGCAATGGGTCGAGGTTTCTCAGACGCGCTCGATGATGGTGGCGGTGCCCATGCCGCCGCCGACGCACAGCGTGGCGAGGCCGGTCGCGAGGTTGCGGCGCTCGAGCTCGTCGAGCAGCGTGCCCAGGATCATCGCGCCGGTGGCGCCCAGCGGGTGGCCCATGGCGATCGAGCCGCCGTTCACGTTGATCTTGTCGTGCGGCATCTTGAGGATCTGCATGTAGCGCAGCACGACCGCGGCGAAGGCCTCGTTCAGCTCGAACAGGTCGATGTCGCCCACCGACATGCCGGCGCGCTTCAGC
>JABMNB010000157.1 GCA_013205335.1 Rhodospirillales bacterium | reverse complement strand
ATCCTCGTGCTCGACGGCGCCGGATGGCACACCAGCCACGCTCTGGATCCGCCAGACAACGTCACGCTTCTCTGCCTGCCGCCCTACTCTCCCGAACTCAATCCGATAGAGAACGTCTGGGAGTACCTGCGCAAGAACAACCTCGCCCTGCGCATCCACGACACCTGCGACGCTATCGTCGGTGCCTGCTGCAAGGCTTGGACAGACCTGCTCGCCACCCCCAAAAGGATCGCATCCATCACAAGCCGGCGATGGGCTCAACTGTCATGAGTTCTGTCGGTTGGTATAATCCCGCACGGGAAGTCCCCTACCTCTCAAGCGGTTCAGATGGCTTTCACACATGGTCAGTCGAAGAAGTCCATGAGTTTGAGGTAGCCCACCCTATCGGGACCAAAGCACGCCTTGCCATGGCGTTGCTGCTCTACACTGGCGTTCGCCGCTCAGATGCCGTCCGCCTCGGCCCCGGCATGGAGCACGATGGCGAACTTCACTTCACCGAAACGAAGGGAGCGAAAGCCAAGACCCGGAAGCGCGGGTTGGGGCCGAAACATCGTGAGTTGCCGATCCTCCCTCAACTGCGCGCCGTATTCGACGCTACGACGCTGGGAACACCGACTTACCTTGTCACGGATTTCGGGAAACCATTCTCCCCGGCAGGATTCGGCAACCGCTTCCGCAAGTGGTGCGACGAAGCAGGGCTTACACATTGCTCAGCCCACGGACTCCGTAAAGCAGGAGCGACAATTGCCGCCGAGAACGGCGCTACCGAGCACCAGCTCATGTCGATGTACGGTTGGGAAAGCCCCAAGCAAGCGGCCCTCTACACTCGCAAGGTCAATCGCCACCGGCTCGCCCGCGACGCCATGCATCTACTGGTGCCGACTGTCCCACTTCCTGCCACTGCTACGGCCGGTGAGACACCTAGCGGCAAAAAGCCCAACTAATTCAGCGATGTTTGGGGGGAATGGTGCCCAGGGGCGGAGTCGAACCACCGACACTGCGATTTTCAGTCGCATGCTCTACCAACTGAGCTACCTGGGCATGCCGTTCGCTGGCGGCCGGGCTTATAGGACGGGCTAGCCCCGCTGTCCAGACGCGCCGCTGCCGCCACCTGAGGATGGGCCGTCGGGGTCTTCCTCGCCGGGCGCCTCGGCGGTTTCCACGCGATAGCCTTCCTTGAGCCACCGGCCGAGGTCGATGTCGGCGCAGCGTTTGCGGCAGAACGGCTTGTATTTGGGGTCCGCGGGCTTCCCGCAGGTCGGGCATTTCGGTTCGATGCGCACGGCGCGCAGCGGCGGGGATCGGTCAGTCATCACTCTTTTCCAGCGCTTCGAGCTGTGCCGCCAAAGTCGGGCCGCGCCGCGCCCGGGTCAATTCGAACAGGCCGAGCCGGGTGAAGCCGTAAATCTGGGTGGGCACGGGATCGTTCGCCAGGGCCTCGGCCAGCGCCGCCTGGACCTTGTCGCGATCGTAGGCGCTGCGCATGGTCACGAAATCGATCACCACCGCGCCCGCGATGTTGCGCAGCCGCAGCTGCTGGGCGATCGCCGGGGCCGCCTCGAGATTGACTTCGACCGGCCGGCGCGGGGCGCGACCCTGACGACCGCCGGCGCGTGCACTGTCGATGTCGACCGCACACAGCGTTTCGCCCGGTTCGAACAACACCTCGACGCCGCTCTCCAGGGCGATGCGCGGCGCCAGCGCGGTGTCGATCTGGCCCGCGACATCGTCGATGTCGAAGGCCGGCATCGCCCCGTTGTGCCAGCGCACGCGGATCTTCTCGCCCAGCCGGTCCATCTCGTCCTGCAGCGCGCGCGCCATGGCGCGGTCGTCGAGGATCACCTCGTCGAGCCCGGCGCCATGATCGCGCAGCGCGCGCGCGATCGGGTCGCGCTCGCCCGGCACGCGCGAGGACAAATCCGCCGGCGGGTCGACGTCGAGAGCCAGGCGCCTGATCTTCTCCCACCGTTCCAGGACATGGGTGGCGTCGGCCCGCAGCACGTCGGCCGTCACGCCGGAAGCGGCGGTGCGCAGGACGATGCCGCCCTCGAGCAGCCCTTCGACATGTGCCCGCAACCGGTCGCGCTCGGACTCGCCCTCGATGCGGCGCGAGAAGGTCACGCCCGAACCGTTCGGGTGATAGACGAGATAGCGTCCGCTGACGGCGACGTTCATCGAGAGACGCGGGCCCTTGTCGCCCTCGCCGTCGTTGCGCACCTGCGCCAGCACCGGCGCGCCGAGCGGCGGCCAGTCGTCGCTGCCGGAGCGGTCCTCGGCACGCAGGAAACCCGAGCGGCCGGTGCCGATGTCGACGAAGGCGGCGTCGAGATCGGGCATCACCCGTTCGAGCCGGCCGAGGAAGATGCTGTCGACGCGCGTGGGCCTGTCACGGCGCACGACCTGCAGTTCGACGAGGCGGCCCTCCGCCACCAGGGCCATCAGGAACGCCTTCGGCAGCACATGGCAGATCAGCCGATCGACGCGGCTCATCGCGTCGCCGAGTCCAGCAGCGCCACGGTCTCGAACAAGGGCAAGCCCACGACGTTGCTGTAGGAGCCGGACAGGAACGCGACGAAGGCGGCGGCGCGGCCCTGGATGGCGTAGCCGCCGGCCTTGCCCCGCCATTCGCCGCTCGCCAAATAGGCGTCGATCTCGGCGGTCTCGAGGCGTTTGAAGCGCACCACCGTCTCGACGAGGCGCGTGCGCACCTTCCCGTCGGGCCCGGCGACGGCGACGCCGCCCAGGACGCGATGACGACGACCGGACATTTTAAGGAGGCAGTTCCGCGCCTCGGCTTCGGCCTCCGTCTTCGGCAGAATGCGGCGCCCGCAAACCACGACACTGTCGGCCGCCAGCACCAGCGCGCCGACGTGACGCTCCTTCACGACCGCGAGCTTCGCGCACGCCATGCGCAATGCATAGGCACGCGGCAGTTCGCCCGTGTGAGGCGTCTCGTCGATGTCGGCGGGGTCGATCGTCGCGGGCTCGAGGCCGACCTGTCGCAACAGGTCCAGCCGTCGCGGCGACGCGGAGGCCAGTACGAGCGGGGGGATCGGCGAGGCGCGCAACGCCTACTTGAAGCGGAAGGTGATGCGGCCCTTGGTCAGGTCGTAGGGCGTCATCTCGACGGTGACGCGGTCGCCTGCCAATACGCGGATGCGATTCTTGCGCATCTTGCCCGACGTGTGGGCGAGAATCGTGTGGTCGTTGTCGAGCTTCACGCGGAACATCGCATTGGGCAGCAACTCGGACACCACACCGGTGAATTCGATCAAGTCTTCTTTGGCCATCCGGCCTCCGGCTAGGGTGAATTTCTGGGAAAGCGGCCGGAAAATGGGCCGCAGGAGGGGGTAAGTCAATGGCAGCGCCGGGGGAGCGCCGGACGGCGAAGGGCGGGACGGCTGGCCTTCTCACCGGAGCCCTCCTCCCCTATACAGGGCGCGGCTGCGGACGCCGCGGAAAGAAGGACCAGCAAAGATGAAAGCAACGTGCATGTCCGGCCTTGTGGCCGCCCTGCTCCTGACGCCGGCGCTCGCATTCGCCCAGGCGACGCCGGCCCCCATACCGCCGCCCAATGCCATCACCCACCCTGGACAGAAGACGATCGGCAAGCCTGCCACACGGCAGTATTCGACGGCCCTGATCGTCATCAACTCCCGCGCAGCGAAGCTCGACGGCCAGAAACTGGTCCTCGACGGCGTGCTGCCGACCGCCACCCTGTTCACCAGCCGTCCGAAGCGTTCGGTCGGTCACATGGTGACGCCCGACATGGCCGATATCTGGCGTACCGGCAGCTTCGCCAAGGATCCGCCGAATGCCACGGTCTCGGTGTTCCACAAGGACGGCTCGTCCGTGTCCGACCTGGTGGTGACCCTGAAGACCGCCAGGCTCGAGGGCGAGAAGCTGACGTTCGACGTCGACGTGCTGGAGGGCAGCCTCGGCGCCGCCGACGGCCCGGCCTCGGTGTTCATCGACACGATCTGGTTCGGCATCGGCTCGCACGGCGCGCAGTATTACGGCCAGAGCCAGACGACCGGCGGCGAGACGCCGGCGATCGGCGATCCGGACGGCACCAGCACGTTCAGCGGCTGGTCCAATCCCGCGCCCACCGCGCCGGTCAATCCGCAGTATGGGAGCGGCGGCGGCGGTAGCTACAACAGCGGCGCCGGTGCGCCCCCGCCTCCCGACATCGATCCGCGCTACCAGCAGCGCTACAACGCGCCGAGCTGCGGCAAGCCGCCCCTCCTGCCCTGCTACTGAGCCGTACGGTGAAGAACATGAACAGCTTCCGCCTCTCCGTCGCTCTCGCCACGGCCACCGCAACCCTCGGCCTCGCCTTCGGCGCCGCCGCCCAGACGCCCACCGCTCCGGCAACGCCCTCGGTGCAGGGCCTGCCCAAGGTCGTGGGCGCCCCGCGCCATCCGCGCCTCATCCCCTCGATGTTCGTGCTCAACGCCCGCGGCGCCAAGCTGCAGGACAAGAAGCTGATCCTCGAAGGCGTGGCCCCCAGCGTCATCGTGTTCGCCGACCGCCCGGTGCGCGCGGCCGGCCACGCGATGCTGCCGCACGTGCTCGAGGAGTGGACGCTCAACGCGCCCAACTCGTTCGCCAAGGATCCGCCCAACGCCACCGTGTCGGTGCTGAACAAGGCAAAGGCCAGCGTGGTCGACGCCGTCGTGACGCTGAAGTCGCCGAAGCTCGAAGGCGACAAGCTCACCTTCGACGTCGAAGTGCTCGAAGGCGACCTCGCGGGCGGCGACGGCGGCGTTTCGGTCTTCATGGACCTCGTCAACCTGCCGGTGCCGCGCCATAGCTCCCACCGTGCAGCCTGGTACGCCGGGTCCGCCACCGCACGCTGACATCGTCCTTGCAACCGCTCGCGCAAGGCGATGGCGCGCTGACGGTCAGACCGTGGGCGTGATCGGAATACCGAAGCGCGCCTTCAGTCGGGCCAGGACCTGATCGCGGGTGTGACGGTAGGCGTCGAGCCGCATCTCCCGCGAACCCTCCACGGCGCTGGGGTCGGGCATCGGCCAGTACTCGACCTCGGTCGCCGTGCCGCGCGTGAATTCGAGCGCGCGGTGATGCGCTTCCGGCGACAGAGTGACGATCAGCTCGAACGAGGCGGGATCGACATCCCCGAACGTCTTGGCATGGTGGCGGTGAACGTCGATGTCGAGTTCGTCGAGGGCGGTGACGGCGAAACCGTCGACCTCGCTCGCGCGCACGCCCACCGAATCGACATAGACCGCCTGGCCGTAGAGCCGCTTGGCCAACGCCTCGGCCATCGGCGACCGGACGGAATTCTCGCTGCAGGCGAAGAGCAGGCTGGACGGCAGTCCGGTCATCGCCCTTCCACGCTCACGATTTGATGTGGAGGGCGCAGATCAACGTGAACAACCGGCGGGCCGTGTCGTGATCGACCTCGATCTTGCCGTAGAGCCGCTCGCGCAGCAGGTCCGAACCCTCGTCGTGCAGGCCGCGCCGGCCCATGTCGAGCGCCTCGATCTGCGCCGGCCCCAGCTTCTTGATGGCGGCGTAGTAGCTCTCGCAGACCAGGAAGTAATCCTTCACGACTTTGCGGAACGGCGTCAGCGACAGAACGATGTCGCGCAGCTTCTCGTCAGCGTCGTTGCGCACGTCGAACACCAGCCGCTGCTCGAAGATGCCGATCCTCAGGCGATAGGGTCCGGGTTGGCTGCCGACCAGAACGAAGTCGTTCTCCTCGATCAGGTCGAACAGGGCGACGGCGCGCTCGTGCTCGACCTCGGGTGAACGGCGGGCGACCGATTCCTCGTCCAGCACGACGTCGACGATGCGCCGCGTCCTGTCCGTCAGCCGGGTCGGCACGCTAGCGGCCCAGCCGGAGGGAGACCGACCGGCCATGCGCGCCGAGCCCTTCGGCCTCGGCCAGCGCCACTGCGGACGGGCCGAGAGCCGCCAGGGACTGCGGCGTACAGGCCACCAGCGACGTCCGCTTCAGAAAGTCGGAGACACCCAGCCCGCCTGAGAAGCGCGCGGCGCGCGACGTCGGCAGCACGTGGTTGGTGCCGGCGACATAGTCGCCGATCGCCTCGGGCGTATGGCGGCCGAGGAAGATCGCGCCGGCATGGCGGATCTTCTGCGACAGCGCCTCGGCCTCGTCCATCTCCATCGCAAGCTCGACATGCTCGGCGGCGATGGCGTCGACGATGGTCGGCGCGGCCGAGAAATCGGGCACCAGGATGACGGCGCCATTGTCGCGCCAGCTTGCCGCGGCGATCTCGGCGCGAGCCAGTGTCTTCAGCTCGGCCTCGATGGCGCGCACGACCGCGTCGGCGAACGCCGCATCGTCGGCGATCAGCACCGACTGCGAGGACGGGTCGTGTTCGGCCTGCGACAACAGATCGGCCGCGATCCACAGCGGGTCGTTGTGCCGGTCGGCGACCACGAGGATTTCCGAGGGGCCGGCAATGAGATCGATGCCGACCTGGCCGAACACACGGCGCTTGGCAGCGGCGACATAGGCATTTCCGGGCCCGGTGATCTTGTCGACGGGCTTGATCGATTGGGTGCCGTAGGCGAGCGCGGCCACCGCCTGCGCGCCGCCGATGCGCCAGACCTCGTCGGCGCCGGCGATCCCGGCCGCCAGCATGACGAGCGGATTGAGCGTGCCGCCCGGCGTCGGTACCACCATGACGATGCGGCGCACGCCCGCGACCTTGGCCGGCACGATGTTCATCAGCACCGACGAGGGATAGGCCGCCGTGCCACCGGGCACATAGACGCCGGCGGCATCCACGGGGCGATAGCGCGCGCCAAGCCGCGTGCCGGTCGCATCGGTGAAGTCGACGTCCTGGGGCAGCAGCGCGCGGTGGAAGGCCTCGATGCGGCGGGCCGCGAAGATCAGCGCCTCGCGCTGCGCCGCCGGTACGGTCGCCGCCGCCGCGTCGCGTTCGGCGTCGGAGATGCGCATGTTGGCGGCGGTGATCCCCGTCCAGTCGAACCGGGCGGTGTAATCGACCACTGCCGCGTCGCCGCGCGCGCGCACGTCGGCCACGATACCGGCGACGATGCGGTCGACGTTCTCGTCGGTGTCCCGATTGCGCCCGAGGAAGGCCGAAAATTCCTTTTCGAATCCCGGCGCCGAAGCGTCGAGCCTAAGCGGCACTGGCGACCCCGCGGGCAACGTCACGGAAACGGTCGATCCAGTGGCCGACACGCTCGGGGCGCGTCTTGAGCGCGGCCCGGTTCACGATGAAGCGCGACGTTATGTCGGCGATGTGTTCGATCTCGACCAGGCCGTTCTCTTTCAGGGTTCGGCCGGAATCGACGAGGTCGACGATGCGATGGCTGAGGCCGAGCGACGGCGCCAGTTCCATCGCACCCGACAGCTTGACGCACTCCGCCTGCACCCCACGCGCCGCGAAGTGCTTGCGCGTCACTTCGGGGTACTTGGTGGCGATGCGGACATGGCTCCAGCGCCGCGGATCGTCGTTGCCCGCCATCTCGACCGGCTCGGCGACGGCCAGCCGGCACTTGCCGATGCCGAGATCGATCGGGGCATAGATTTCCGGATAGTCGAATTCCATCAGCACATCGGCGCCGGCGATCCCGAGATGGGCGGCGCCGAAGGCCACGAAGGTCGCCACGTCGAAGGAGCGCACCCGGATGATGTCGAGATCGGGATGGTTGGTCGCGAAGCGGAGCTGGCGGGCGTCCGGATCGGCGAAGGCGGCTTCGGGTTCGATGCCGGCGCGCGCGAACACGGGGGCCGCTTCCTTGAGGATGCGACCCTTGGGCAGCGCCAGGATGAGCTTCTCGTTAGCCTCGCTCGACACGACGGACTCTCCAGTAACGAATGCCCGCCCCTCGTCGAAGCCGGAGCGGCTATTCGACCGGATGGGCGGGCTTCCACGGGGTGGGCCAAGGCTCCCCGACATCCCCCAAATGGCATGCGAGCCGGCCGATTTCCAGCCGGATGGCCCGGCCGGCCGAAAAGCGCAGGAGGACTGAATGGTCGTTTTCCAGCGCCACGGCGAGCACTTCCAGCATCCGGTCCGGTACGCCCGTCGGGATGTCATGGTGCCGCACGCCCGTCACGTCGTTGAAAACAAGGGCGGAATGGGTGCGGGAATGGCCGGCGACGGTGTCGGGATCGTCTTCCCAGCGGAACCGGTTCAGCAGAAGGACGAAGCGCTTCTCGTCCTTGAGGTAGGCGCAGTCGCGCACGGCCACCAAAGCGTCCTGAGTGGCCGCCGAGATCACGGCGAGGTCGTCGGCGTCGAGCGCCGTGAGCTTGAGCTTGGCTGCCATGCGGTCGTTGCCCTCAGCCCTTCAGCCGCTCGATGTCGGCGCCACAGGCGCTGAGCTTTTCCTCGAGGCGTTCGAAGCCGCGGTCGAGGTGGTAGACGCGGTGGAGCATCGTCTCGCCCTCGGCCGACAGGCCGGCGATGGCCAGCGACACCGAGGCGCGCAGGTCGGTCGCCATGACCTCGGCGCCGCGCAGCTTCGGCACCCCGCGCACCAGCGCCGACTGGTGATGGATAGTGACGTTGGCGCCCATTCGCGCCAGTTCCGGAACATGCATGAAGCGGCTCTCGAAGATCGTCTCGGTGATCATCGAGGCGCCCTCGGCGCGCGTCATCAGCGCCATCATCTGGGCTTGAAGATCCGTCGGGAAGCCAGGGAACGGCTCCGTCATCACGTCGACGCCCTGCAACGCGCCGTTGGTCCGGTGCACGCGCATGCCCCTCTCGGTGTTCTCGAGGGTGACGCCGGCCGAGCGCAGGCTGGCAGCCACCGTGTCGATCAGGTCGACGCGACCGCCGATCAGCTCGACGTCGCCCGCCGTCATGGCGACGGCCATGGCATAGGTGCCGGTCTCGATACGGTCGGAAATGACCGCATGCTCGATGGCCTTGAACGACGTAACGCCCTCGATGGTGAGCGTCTCGGTGCCGATGCCGCCGACCGGCACGCCCATCGCCGACAGGCATTCGGCGAGGTCGGCGATCTCGGGCTCGCGCGCGGCGTTGTCGAGTACCGTCGTGCCCTTGGCGAGCGCCGCGGCGATCATCAGGTTCTCGGTTGCGCCGACCGACACCTTCGGGAAGGTGTAGCGGGCGCCTTTGAGACCCTTCGGGGCGCGCGCGACCATGTAGCCGCCGTCGATATCGATTTCCGCGCCCATCGCCCGGAGGCCTGCAATGTGCAGGTCGACGGGACGCGCGCCGATGGCGCAGCCGCCCGGCAGCGACACCCGGGCCTGGCCCTCGCGTGCCAGCAGCACGCCCAGAACCAGCATCGAGGCCCGCATCTTGCGCACGATGTCATAGGGCGCCGTGGTCGAAGTGATCTTCGAGGCCTTCAGCACCATCGTCGTGCCGTGGCTGTGGCCGTTCTCGCCGGCCGTGGTCGTGATCTCGACGCCATGCTGCCGCAGGAGCTGCATCATGGTCGTGATGTCGGCCAGCCGCGGCACGTTGTGCAGGGTGAGCGGCCGGTCGCTCAACATCGACGCCACCATCAACGGCAGGGCCGCGTTCTTGGCGCCGGAGATGCGGATCTCGCCGTTCAACTGGCGGCCGCCCCTGATGCGAATTCTGTCCATGGTCGCCTCCGCTCAGATTTTCGGCAGGGTGACGCCGCGCTGGCCCTGATACTTGCCGGCCTTGTCGCGGTAGGAAATCTCGCAGGGCTCGTTGCCCTGGAGGAAGAGGAACTGGCACGCGCCCTCGTTGGCGTAGATCTTGGCGGGCAGCGGCGTGGTGTTGGAGAATTCCAGCGTCACGTGGCCCTCCCACTCCGGCTCGAGCGGCGTCACGTTGACGATGATGCCGCAGCGCGCATAGGTCGACTTGCCGACGCAGATGACCAGTACGTCACGCGGGATGCGGAAATATTCGACCGTCCGGGCCAGCGCGAAGGAATTCGGCGGAATGACGCAGACGTCGGTGTTGCGGTCGACGAAGCTCTGCTGGTCGAAGTTCTTGGGGTCGACCACCGACGAATTGACGTTGGTGAAAATCTTGAAGTCGGTGCCGACGCGGGCGTCGTAGCCGTAGGACGACAGGCCATATGAAATGACGCCGTCGCGCTTCTGGCCGTCGACGAAGGGCTCGATCATGCCCTTCTCCTGCGCCATCCGGCGAATCCAGCGGTCCGAGAGAATGCTCATTGAGGGCGCTTCTAAACGAGGGAGGGGGCGGGCTCAACCGCCGGTGTGGCCAGTGGCTCGGCCAGGGGTGTGGCCCGGGCTTTGGTCATGCGTGGGGCCAGTGTCGACCGGCTTCGGGACATCCCCCTTGGCGCGCGCCTGCGCCTTGCGCCGCTTCAGATTTTCGCGCAAGGCGGCAGCAAGCCGTTCGGCGCGTTCGTCCTTCTCCGGAACAGGTTTCGGGGGGGCCGCCATGGTCGGGAGGATACACCATTGATCGAGGCCCTGCGCACGCCAGATGAGCGATTTGCCAATCTTCCGGATTGGCCTTTTGAACCGAACTACCTGGAGCGGCCAGATGCGCTGCGCCTGCACTATGTCGACGAGGGCCCGCGGGATGCCGGGAAAACCTTCCTCTGCCTGCACGGCCAGCCCACCTGGAGCTATCTGTACAGGCGCATGATTCCCCATTTCACGGCGGCCGGGCACCGGGCCGTCGCGCCGGATTTCCTGGGTTTCGGCCGGTCGGACAAGCCGAAAGACGAGGCCCTCTATACGTTCGAGTTCCATCGCGACACGATGCTTGGCGTGATCGAGGCGCTCGACCTCCGCAATATCGTGCTGGTGGTGCAGGACTGGGGCGGCCTGATCGGCCTGACCCTGCCGATGGCCGCACCCGAGCGCTACACGGCACTGTTGGTCATGAACACCGACCTCGGCACGGGCGATCGCCCGCTCGGCCAGGGGTTCCTCGCGTGGCGCGACTTCTCCAACCGCAATCCCGACCTGAATATCGCCGGCCTGATGAAGCGCGCCTGTCCGCATCTCTCCGATGCCGAAGCCGCAGCCTACGGCGCGCCCTATTCCGATTCGTCCTACAAGGCGGGAGTCCGACGTTTCCCCAATCTCGTGCCCGACAGGCCAGATGCCGGCGGCGCCGCCCTGTCCCGCGAGGCCCGGACCTTCTGGCGCGAGCGCTGGACCGGCAAGAGCCTGATGGCGATAGGCATGAAGGATCCCGTCCTGGGCTCGCCGGTCATGCGCGAACTTCACACCGTCATCCGCAATTGTCCGCCCCCCTTGGAAATCACCGACGGCGGACACTTCGTGCAGGAATGGGGCGATGAAATCGCCCTCCTGGCCCTGAAGAAGCTATAGCTCAGTCGCCCGCCGCCGGGGCACCGGTGTGCGCCTCGTCGACGCGCTTCTTCGACTGGTCGGCTGCCAGCATCACGTAGACGGCAGGCACCACGACAGGGTGAAGAGTGTGCCGACCGCGAGGCCGCTCGCGATCACCAGACCCATCGAGAAGCTCGACAGGGCGCCCGCGCCGGTCGCCACGATCAGCGGTACGACGCCCAGCACCATCGCCGCCGTGGTCATCAAGATGGGCCGCAGCCGGATGGCGGCGGCTTCGAGGATGGCTTCGCGTCGCGACTTGCCGGCTTCCTGCATTTCATTGGCGACCTCGACGATCAGGATGCCGTGCTTGCTGATCAGTTCCATCAGGGTGACCAGGCCGACCTGGGTGTAGATGTTCAGCGTCGCCCCCGGCATGCCCACCGTGCTGAGCGCCATCAGAACGATGAGCGCGCCCGCGATCGACAACGGGACCGGGAACAGGATGATCAGCGGATCGCGGGAGCTCTCGAACAGCACGGCGAGCGACACGGCCGGGAAGGCGACGCCCTCGATGGTGGCCCTATTGAGCTGCTGGAAGTGGTTGAGCGACTGCGGGATCGCCCTCGTGGCGATCAATGCCACGGTCGACAGCGGCACCGTCGTGCCGTCGCCGGCATTGATGTGATAGTCGAGAATCTGGTCGATGTTCTGCCGCGAGGACTGCTGGACCTGCAGGATCACCTTTTAGAAACGGCCGTCGAGCGCGAAATTGTTGACGTAACCGCCGCCCAGCATCGAGCCCAGGGCGCCACCGATATCGCTCATCTTCAGGCCAAGCGCCGAGGCCTTGTCGCGGTCGAGCACGACCGTGGCCTGCGGCACATCGATCTTGAGGTCCGTGTTGAGGAAGATGAAGCGGCCGGTGGCGGGCGG
This sequence comes from Rhodospirillales bacterium, assembly GCA_013205335.1. GTDB lineage: Bacteria > Pseudomonadota > Alphaproteobacteria > Reyranellales > Reyranellaceae > Reyranella. The sequence goes on along the minus strand of JABMNB010000157.1, from coordinate 227 downwards.
GTCCTGCAGGAACTTCTGCGTCACGTCGTTCAGCGCTTCGAACCCGCCGGTCGTGTTGATCACGAACAGGATGGGCAGGCCGGCCGCCCCGGCAGCGCCGTGAAGGCCACGAGAAAGGGTGACCGCCTGTGCATGCTGGTACTCTTGAAGCTATTTTTCGGGCACGACGGCACGGCAAATGGCAAGCGTCTGTTCGCGCACGATCTGCTTCATCAACAGAACGTTCT
>JABMNB010000156.1 GCA_013205335.1 Rhodospirillales bacterium | reverse complement strand
TGAGATCTCCCCTTGAGCCGCGCGGATCGTGCCGCCTCTTTCGCGGATCGACCAGCGCCAATTGCGCATCGGTGCCGCCGCTTGCATAAAGGTCGGCATGACAATTGGCCGGCGCAAAGCCCTGACGATCCTTGCCGCAGCGTCTGCGGCAGCTGTTCCTGCACGCGCCCAGACATGGCCCGCGAAGCCGCTCACCATCGTCGTGCCCTATGCTGCCGGCAGCGCCACCGACACGTTGGCGCGGCTCATGGCGGAACAACTGGCGCCGCGGCTCGGCCAGCCGGTGATCGTCGACAACAAGGGCGGTGGGAACGGCTCGATCGCCGGCAACTTCGTCGCCAAGTCAGCCCCCGATGGCTACACGCTGATGATCGCGACCGCCGCCACCCATGCCGGCAATCCCAATCTGATGAAGTCGCTGCCCTACGATTCGCTGGTCGATTTCGCGCCGGCCGGCTTCTACGGCTTCATCCAGTTCGTCCTGCTGGTGCGCGCCGATGCCGGCATCGACACGCTCGCCGACTTCATCAAGCGCGCCAAGGCCAAGCCGCCGCTCGCCTCGGGTGCCGGCACGCCCTCGGCACGCGTCATCACCGCGACCCTGGCGGAGCGCCTCGGCACCGAAATCACCTATATTCCCTACAAGTCTGCGCCGCAGGCATTGGCCGACCTCTTGTCGGGTCAGATCGACATGACCTTCGCCGACGTGGCCATCGCCGTGCCGCAGGTGAAGGCCGGCAAGGTGAAGGCGCTGGTGATGGCCTCCGACTCGCGCTCGCCGCTGCTGCCTGAAGTGCCGACCTTCCAGGAAGCGGGGCTCGGTCAGTTCGCGCTCGACGCCTGGTTCGTGATCATGGCGCCGGCCAGGACACCGCCCGAGGTCGTGGCGCGCATCGACAAGTCGGTGCAGGAAATCGTGACCGATCCCGAAGTGATCAAGCGCCTGCGCGGAATCTCGTTCGAGCCGCAGCGCAAGGCGCCGGAGGAGGTCCGGCCCTTCATCAAGTCCGAGATCGAAAAATGGGGCCGGCTCGCCAAGGCTGCCGGCATCGAGAAGGAATGACGATGGCGAACAAGACGGGGGCTGACCAGAAGCGCCTCGAATTCGGCTGGTTCCTGCCCACGGCGGGCGACACCACCGCCTATGGACTCGCGAGCGCCCAGGTGGCGCCGTCGCTCGACCTGTTCGACAAGATCGTCGGCGCGGCCGAGGCGGCGGGCTTCGAGTACATGCTGGTGCCGGTCCAGACCGCCTGCTGGGAGGCCTGGATCTCCAGCGCCATGATGGTGGCGCGCTCGAAGTCGATGCGCATGCTGGTGGCGGCGCGGCCGAGCTACATCAATCCGGTGCTGCTGGCCAAGATGATCACCGCCTTCGACCAGCTTTCGGGCGGCCGCATCTGCATCAACCTGATCGCCGGCCAGAGCGAGGCCGAGAACGCGTCCGAAGGCATCAAGTGGGGCAAGGAAGAGCGCTACGAGATCATGGAAGAGGAAGTCTCGATCCTGAAGGCGCTGTGGACGACGCGCGGGCCGGTGAACTTCGACGGCAAGTTCTATCAGCTCAAGGGCGCGCAGATCCGGCCCTATCCGCTGCAGCAGCCGCATCCGCGCTTCTATCTCGGCGGCGGCTCCAGGCAGGCCTGGGAGATTTCCGCCAAGCATTCCGACGTGCATCTCTTCTGGGGCGACACCTACGAACGCATCCGCGCCAACATGGCCGAGATCAGGACAATGGCGGCGCGCCACGGCCGCGAGAACGACATCGGCTTCGGCATGCGCCTGCAGGTCATCTGCCGGCCGACCGAGAAGGAAGCCTGGGACTTCGCCCATGGGCTGGTCGAACACGCCAGCGAGGCGCAGAAGGCCTTCGTGAAGGAACGCTTCGCGACCTCGGAAGCCAATCGCCGCGTGCGCGAGCTGGCGGCGATCGGCGAGACCATCGAGCCGCATCTGTGGACCGGCATCACCCAGGTCCGCCCCGGCGCCGGCATCGCCATCGTCGGCGACCCCGAGCAGTGCGCCGACACGCTGCAGAAGTTCATCGACCTCGGCTGCCACTCCTTCTGCCTGTCGGGCTACCTGCACGACGAGGAGGCGGAGCGCTTCGGCAAGTGGATCATGCCGATCCTGCGCGAGCGCAATCGCGGGCGCATGGCGGCGGCATAGTCCATCGTCAGGGGGCGCCCAGTGCGCTATCGTGGAAGGCGGAGGAAACAACGTGCAGTTTGCGTCCCGATCCTACTCGGCCGACAGCATCTCGGCGGTCCAGGAGCTCTATCATTCCAACGGCTGGACCGACGGTCTGCCCATCGTGCCGCCGACGCGCGAGGCGGTAGAGGCCTGCCTCGAATGGGTGATGATGCCGCCGGACCAGCTGATCGGCATCGAGCCGGTGCGCGGCCTCGCCATCACCGCCGAAAAGCTCGCGATCAACGCCGTGATGGCAGGCTGCCTGCCCATGCACTTCCCGGTCGTCGTGACGGCCTGGACGGCCATGATGCAGGAAGAATTCCTGATGCACGGCGCGACGGCGAGCACCGGCGGCTGCGCGGTGCTGGTCATCTTGAACGGACCGATCCGGCTCGAGCTGGGGGCCAGCGGCTCGTTCAATGCGCTCGCCAATTCCGACCGCGCGACGGCGGTCATCGGACGCGCCATCCGGCTATGCCTGATCAACCTGCTGGACGACCGCCCGGGCGTGATCGACCGCTCGACCCTCGGCCATCCCGGCAAGTTCAGCTACTGCGTCGCCGAGGACGAGGAAGACACGACCTGGCTGCCGCTGGCCGAGCATCGCGGCGTGCCGAAGGGCGCGTCCTCCGTGACGGTGCTGGCGGCGGGTGCGCCGCGCCAGCTCATGAACGAATGGACGACAAAGCCCGAGGAGATCCTCGAGACCTTCGCGGCCGAGATGCGCGCCAACATGCGCCACTATTCGATCCATCCCGGCAACTACGCGCTGATCATTCCAAAGCAGTTGCGCGAACATCTGCAGGCGGGCGGCTGGACCAAGGCCGACATCGCGACCTTCATCCACGAGCGCGCCCGCATCCACCGCCGCGAATGGGCCGATGTCGGCAAGGGCGCCGTCGTCCGCGATCGCGGCGACAGCGTCTACACGGCGATGGACTCGCCCGACCAGCTTCTCGTCGTGGCGGCGGGCGGCCCGGCCGGCGGCTTCGGCGCCGTCATACCGCCGTGGCTCGGCAACAAGAGCTATGCCGTGACGTTGCCGATCGGCGCCTGCATAGATTGCGAACCTCCCAAGACGTAAGAGGAACCATCATGTTCGAAGTTCTCGATCCCACGCCGGGCACCGCGCCGCCGGCTGGCCAGCTGGCCCCGCGCCTCGACACGCTGGAAGGCAAGACCATCGGCTTCATCTCCAACGGCAAGGAAGGCACCAAGGGCTTCTTCCGGCACCTCGACCAGATCCTGCGCGAGGAATACGGCGTCGCCAACGTGGTGAGCCGTACCAAGTCGAACTACAGCGCGCCGGCCGACGCCCACATCGTGGCGGAGATCAAGGGCTGGGATGCGGTGGTCTCTGGCCTGGGAGATTGAGGCAGCTGTTCAT
>JABMNB010000155.1 GCA_013205335.1 Rhodospirillales bacterium | reverse complement strand
CGCAGATCTTTTCCAGGGCTTCAGCGCGATCGCTGTCGGCATTGACGACGGCCGTGCCGCCCGTCGGCAGCAGAACCTCGAACAGGCGCGCCTTGGCCGCGAAGTAAGCGTCCATCGAGAGATGATAGTCGAGATGCTCGTGAGTGAGGTTGGTGAAGGCCGCCGCCGATAGGCGCAGCCCGTCGAGCCGGTGCTGGTCGACGCCATGGCTCGAGGCCTCGATGGCGAGATGCGACACGCCTTCGCGCGCCAGCATCGCGAGATCCTCGTGAAGCTGCACGGGATCGGGCGTCGTGAGGCCGCCGTCACGCACGAGGGTCGGCGACACGATGCCCAGCGTGCCGATGCTTGCCGCCATCAGGCCCATCCGCTCCCAGATCTGGCGGACGAAATGCACCGTCGAGGACTTGCCGTTGGTCCCCGTAACGGCCGCGATGGTGGCGGGCTGAGGGCCGGCAAAGGCAGAGGCCATCAGCGCCACGCGTCGCCGCGGATTGGCATCGCGGACGACGACGATGCCGGGATCGAGCGGCGGCAACACACCGTCCGGGGAGGCCAGAATCGCAATTGCGCCGCGCTTCACGGCGTCGGCCACAAACGCGGCCCCGTCGTGGCGGGCGCCCGCGAGGGCGGCGAAGAGATAGCCCGGCCGGACCTTGCGTGAGTCGAGCGTCAGTCCGGCGAGAATGGGATCGCGCGGCAGCGCGGAAGGGGTCGCGGTTGCGTCGGCGCTCCGGCGCATGAGCTCACTCAGACGCAACGCGGCGCACTCCCGGACCGGGGGCCGCCGCCGTCTGGCCGGGGGCCGGCCGGACCGGCAGGGCCTTGCGATGATCGCCGGGAGAGCGGCGCACGCTCGCCGGGACGATCTGCGACGGCACGACGGGGGCCGGCACCGGCGTCGAGGCGATCTCGATCGGCGGCAGCCCTTCCTTAAGGTCGCCCGGCAGGATGCCGTAGAGCGACACGATCTGCTCGATGATGACCTTGACCGAAGGTGCCGCTACCCAGCCGGCCGTGGCATAGCCGCCGGTCTCCGGAAGGCCCTTCGGCTCGTCGAGCGAGACGATGACGACGAACTTGGGATCGTTCATCGGGAACGCGCCGACGAAGGAGCTGATCAGGGCCTTCTCGCGGTAGCCGCCGCGCCCCGGCTTCTCGGCCGTGCCAGTCTTGCCGCCGACCTCGTAGCCTGGGACGTTGGCGTTCTTGCCCGTGCCCTCGACGGCATTCAGGCGCAGGAGCTGGCGCATGCTGACCGAGGTCTTGTGTTGGATCACCCGCCGGCCCTTGTCGCTGGCCGCAGTGCGTTTCACCAGGGACGGCTGGTAGAGGATGCCACCGTTGATCATCGCTGACGAGCCCATCGCCAGATGCAACGGCGTCACCGAGATGCCGTGACCGAAAGCGATGGTCATGGTGTTGATCTTCATCCAGTGCCGCGGCCAGAGCGGGGCGGCGACTTCCGGCAGCTGCGTCGTGACCGGCTTCAGGAAGCCGATCTTGTCGAAGAAGGCGCGCTGGCCTTCCGGTCCCATGACCTCGACCGCCATCTTGGCCGAGGCGATGTTCGACGAGTACTTGAAGATATCCGGCACCGACAGCGGCCGGCGCTGGGCGTGGTCGTCGTTGATCGTGAAACGGTCGATCTTGATCGGCGACGTGGCGTCGAACACGCTGGTCATCGAGACCTTGCCCGAATCGAGCGCCATTGCCGTGTTGAAGATCTTGAAGGTCGAGCCCTGTTCGTAGACGCCCAGGGTGGCGCGATTGAACAGCGCCTCGTTGGTGAGAGTCCGCGTGCTGTTGGGGTTGTACGTCGGCAACGACGCCATCGCGAGGACTTCGCCGTTGGTCGCGTCCATCACGATCGCCGTGGCGCCGATCGCGGAGAACTTCTGGACCGCGCGCGCGACCTCGCGCTCGACGATGCGCTGCAGGCGAAGGTCGATGGACAGCTGAAGCGTTTCGCCGCTCTGGAGTTGCTGGTCGAAGAAGCGTTCCGTGCCGGCCAGGCCGGAATTGTCGACACTGGCATAACCCAGGATGTGGGCGGCGGCCGTGCCCTGCGGATAGATGCGCCGTTCCTCGGCCTGGAACTCGAGGCCCGGAATGCCGAGGCGATTGACTCGGTCGTGCTCGCGCGGGCTAAGCCCGCGCTTGATCCAGACGAAGGTCCTGTCGCCTTCCAGCTTCTCGCGAACGTCGTCGTACTTGAGGTCCGGCAGCGCCGTCACGATCTTGCGCGCGGCTTCCTGCGGATCGATCAGCAGGTGCGGGTTGACGAAGGCCGACATGACCGGAACCGACGTCGCCAGCACGGCGCCGTTGCGGTCCACGATGTCGGCGCGCTCGGACTGGATCGAGCCGCCGCGGGCGGCGACGCGCTGCGTCGGCTCGGCGCCGTCCCGCAGCAGCGACACATAGCCCATGCGCAATCCGACCGCAGTGAAGGCCAGGCCGAAGATCACCGAGGCAATCACCAGACGCTGGCGTGCCGTCTCCTGCGCATCACCCTTCAGGCGATCCTGGGGCGAGCCGTAACGCGCGCCGGCCGCCGCGTTAACCGCGGCGGCCGGTTCGGGCGAGGCAGACCTGCGCCACAGCTTCACCGAGAACCCCCTTCTTTTCGTGAGAGGATTTCGTCGATGGAGACTGCGGCACTCTGGCCGTCGCCAACCGGACCCGATGTTGCCGGCTCTTGGATTTGGGCCGGTCGAGGGGGCGTCGTGGGTCCGGAGGAACGCTGGGAAAGGGGTGCGGAGGCCGGCGAGGGGCTGCCGGCCTCCGCTGCGACGCGGCCACCACCACCGGGCAAAGTCGACGAGGGGACGTCGTTGCCCGTTCGTGGGGGGGAAGGAAGTGGTGGATCGCGCCGCGGGGGGACAGATTCGGGTTTGAGCTGCTCAAGTCGGACGACCTGCTTGATGGACGCCGACTCGAGCTTGAGGTGTTTCTGCGCGAGCACTTCGATGCGCTCGGATTCGTTCAGGTGGGCCCATTCGACCCGCAGGATGTGCGTGGCCTGCTGGCTCTGGATGATCTTCTGGTTGGTGCGGTCGATACTCTCCTCGAGGTCCTGCACCTTGTACTTCACGGTGAAGAGCCCCACGGCCGTGGCAACGGCGGCGACAGACCAGAACAGGAGTCCGCGGTGAATCATGCGCGGCCTCCGGCGATCGCGCCGTCGGCCGCGAGCTTCTCGGCGACACGCAGGCGCGCCGAACGCGCGCGCGGATTGCCGGCGATCTCCTCGGCCGAGGGCAGCGTGGGCTTGCGCGTGAGGTCGCGCAGGGTCGCGGTCCGTTCGCCGGTGCTGGGCGGCGCATGACGCGACGGCCCCGGCGTGCGACCGGCCCGAGCTCGCACGAATTCCTTGACGGCACGGTCTTCCAGAGAATGGAACGACACGATCGCGAACCGGCCGCCCGGCGCCAGCACCTGCTCGGCCGCCGCAAGGCCGCGCTCGAGTTCGCCCAGCTCGTCGTTCACGGCGATGCGCAGGGCCTGGAAGGTACGCGTCGCAGGATCGCTCTCGTCCCGGCCCTGCGGGCCCACGGCACGGCGCACGATCTCGGCCAGCTCGCCGGTGGTCTCGATGCGCTTGACGCGACGCGTTTCGACGATGCTGCGAGCAACCCGGCGGCTGCGACGCTCTTCGCCGTAGCGCCAGATGATGTCGGCAAGCTCCACCTCGTCGGCTTCGTTCACGAGGTCCGCCGCCGACTGCCCGCTCTTCTCCATGCGCATGTCGAGCGGACCCGACGCGCGGAAGGAGAAACCGCGATTGGCCTGGTCGAACTGCATCGACGAGACGCCGAGATCGAGTGCGACGCCGTCGACGTCCTCGACACCCTCAGCCGACAGGAGCTCGGCCATGTCGCCGAAGCGGCCTTCGATCAGACGCAGGCGCGGCGCATAGCGCTCGGCCATCGCCTGGCCAGCAGCAATGGCGTCGGGATCGCGATCGATGGCGATGACCTGGCAATCGGCGCGATCGAGCATGGCCGCGGTGTAGCCTCCGGCACCGAACGTGCCGTCGAGATAGCGGCCGCCGTCACGCGGCTGCAAGGCGCCGACGACTTCGCGCGCCATCACCGGAACGTGGTGGACGCCGATCATGCGTCGCCTCCGCCCAGGTTGCGCACGAACGCCGCCATCTTCTCGCGCTCCGAGTTGCGTCGCGCCTGCCAGCGCGCGGGATTCCAGAGCTGAAACTTGTCGACCTTGCCGACCAGCATCACGCCCTCGGCGGCATCGAGCGCCTGGGCGAAATCGGCCGGCATCGAAAAACGGCCATCCGGCTCCATGGCGATGGTGCGCGCGCCCGCCGACAGGTAGCCCGCCGGATCGAAGGCTTCGTCGTCGAGCGCGACCTTCAGCGAGCCCTTGGGACCGAGCGCTTCGGCGCGCAGCCGTTCGAGCATGGCATCGAAGCCGATGCGGGAATTGCCATTCACGACGCCGGGGATGTTGGGCGAGTGGTACAGCACGAAGGCGCCGCGGTCGTCCGCAGGCAGCTCGTCGCGAAAAGCCGCGGGCAACAGGACCCGGCCCTTCTTGTCCAGCTTGATCAGGATTTCGGACCGAAAGGCCACCGGCCCCTCTCCCCCTAGACCCGTTGCAAGTGCCCCACGCCCCTGCGCCGCCTGTTACACGGGATACAATGGGATATCATGGGAAACAGCGGGATGCAATTATCAAAGACAAGAATCCACAAGGAATCTGAAAGACTTAGCTACAACATCTATTGTGCGCTCACCCCATGCAAACACAAGGGGTTGTAGACGCGACTCGTCCTGCGGAATCGAAAAGGGTCAGACGGCCTATAAGCCGGGTTCTGTCCACGCCCGAAAGCGATGGATGGCCATTCCTCTGGGACGCCCGTTACCGAACGCCTCGCGCGACCGACCCGGGCGACGACGCGGAAACACCGCTGCCGGTTGCCCGGCGTGTCGCCCCTATTTGGTCTTGCTCCCGGTGGGGTTT
>JABMNB010000005.1 GCA_013205335.1 Rhodospirillales bacterium | reverse complement strand
GAACTCTCCCCGACGTCTCTCGAGAGAAGCTTAGCGCCCCCTCCGGGGTGGGGCCAATCGGTCCTTGCAAAAGCCGCGGTAAAAGGCCATATGCAGCCGGTCGATAGACGGACAGACGATTTGGTCCGCGCTTCCGGTTTTGCCGGCAGCCCGCTCCACGAACTTTGATCCCGAAAACCAGTGCGAATTCGACGGCCGGCTGCGCGTTCCCTTTGTTTTTACGTGGGACGCCGCGCGGGTCAGCATATCTAAAGTAGTGAAAGGGTTACCCATGGCGACGGGAACCGTGAAGTGGTTCAATATTCAGAAGGGCTTCGGCTTCATCCAGCCGGACAAAGGCGGTGCCGATGCCTTCGTGCACATCAGCGCTGTCGAGCGCGCTGGCATGAGCACGCTCAACGAAGGTCAGAAGGTCGAGTATGAACTCGTCTCCGATCGTCGCAGCGGCAAGATGTCGGCCGACAACCTGAAGGCGGCCGGCTGATCACGCGGCTGCCGGTAACGGCGGCCACGTAACAGCAATACGAGATAGGCCCCGCACCCTCTGGGTGCGGGGTTTTTCGTTGGCTTGCCCGTTGCTGCAGCGGGTGTGCGCCGGGAATGTGAGCCGACGGCGGGGCAGCCGTGACCGGCGCGGGCTGACGAATCGTCACATCGAGAATACGGTCGGGAGCACGGGCTTCATTCGGTGCGTTCCGTTCCGGCATGCCTCGTCGCGAAGGCCGACGGCCCCGTTGCCGACGGCGGTGGCAGGCGGGACGACAGGCGTCTCGTACACGTCGGTCTGTCGCGCCCATGGTCTGACATCGCAGTGCTGCCGGGGCGTGGGTGTTCGCCGGTTGGCGCACTCTCCCGGCACGCGTTCCCGACGGGGAAGGCGTATACGCCCCTCGAAGTCGACGGACCTGAACAGATGTGGAGGCCCCCGATGGGCAAGAAATCAAGCAAACGTACGGAATACGTGCTGTTCAACGTCACCTACGAAGACGGCAGCCAGCGCTCCAACCGCCGCGTACCGCTCGACGCCCTCGAAGGGCTCGAAAAAGACCTGCCTGCCCGGGACATCATCGCGGAGCAGGATCGCGAGGTCGCGGAGAAGTCCGGCAAGCCGGCGCTCGCCATCAAGACGCTCGTTCGCGCCTGAAGCGTCGGGTGAGGATCGCCCTCACCGGAGAATAGACACGGCCGCCTCGGCCACATCCTTCACCTCGGTGAAGGGCCGCCATTGCGGGTCCGCCGTCTCGGCGCGGCGGTTCACCCAATAGGCGCCGATGCCGAGCGCCTTGCACACCGCCATGTCGAGCGGCTGGCTGGCGGCGACATGCAGCGTCTGTTGCGGTGTCACGTCCAGCACCGCGTGGGCGTGACGGAACAGACGCAGGTCCGGCTTGTAGGCGCGGGCCTGCTGCGCCGTGATCACCGCGTCCAACTCGAGTCCCAGGCTCGGCAGGCTGCCCGAGATCAGGTCGTCGTCGGTGTTGGAGATCGCCGCGAGACGCCAGCCGCCGGCCCGCAAGGCCGCCAGCGCCGACGGCACATCGGCATGTGCGGGCAGCCGCGACAATCCTGCGATCAAACCCTCGATGTCGGTTTCCGACATCACAAGCCCACCGCGATCGAGGGCGAACCGCAGGCTCTCGCGCAGCACGTCGCGATAGGGCCGCCAGGGTGGCGTGTCGCGCAGCCTGCGTCCCTCTGCATGAAAGGCGTGGATGAGCGCTGCGCGATCCAGCGCCGGCTTGTCGTGGCGCGTGACGATGTCGCGGAAGGCCGTCTCGACGGCTTCGTGCCACTGAACCAGCGTGCCGTAGAAGTCGAAGGTGATGGTGCGGGTGCCGCTCATTTGTCCCATCATCCCGGGCCAATCATCCCGGGCCCATCATCCGGTGAAAGATCCGATCTTGGCCGTCGCGAAAGCCGGCCGCGACTGGATTGCCGTCCACCAGGCCGCGACGCGCGGATGTTTCGCGGGCGTGATCTCCTCCGGCGCGATTTCCTCGTCGAGCCGCTTGATGAAGGGGACGGCGCCGATGTCCGCCAGCGAATAGCTGTTGCCGGCCAGCCACCGGCTGTGGCGCAGCGTCTCCTCCATGCGGTCGACCAGCCCGACCTTCAGCCTGGTGCGCGCCTCCTGGCGTTCTTCTTCGGTGTAGGGCTTGCGCGCTGTGCGCAGCCACGCCTCGCGGCGCTCCTTGCTGGGCACGTTGGCAAGCTTCTCGGCGAGTTCCGCATCCGACCATTGCGCAGCGACCTTCGCCATCGAGTGCGCCCAGTTGAAGATGATCAGGTTGCCGATCAGCCCGTCGACATGGCGGATCCAGTTGCGCATCACGGCGCGCCCGTAGGCGTCGGCGGGCCGCAGCGACGGTTCGGGCCAGGTCTCGTCGATGTATTCGCAGATCGTGCCGCTCTCGTAGAGCGAGCGCCCGTCCTCGAGGATGAGCAGCGGAATGACGCCGTTGGGGTTGAGCTTCAGGAACGCCGGCGCATGATGCTCCATCTTCGTGAGGTCGATCACCTTGCTCTCGAACGCCAGGCCCTTCTCGGCCAGGCACAGCCGCACCCGCCGCGACGCCGATGATTTCCAGCCGTGATAGAGCGTGAGCATTCCCTGATCCCCAGATACGACAACCGGCCCTCGGGGCCGTCAGCGTTCATAACCGAACGAAGAGCGCGTTGCCCGGCGGCCTGTGGATGAGCGGGGCGGTTCGCCAATGGTCACTGCTTTGTCGCCGCATCAGGGGTTCGGTAGTTCGCCACGAGCGACCGCTATGCGATCTTCTGATCGCCGGCCGTCTCGAATTGCCAGCGAGCACCGTCGCCGCCACCGTGGGCGCATACGCCGACGTCAGTCCGTTGCCGGTGTCTCCGGCGGCGGCGTCGGCGGCAGCAGCCGGTCGATCGCCGCGATCCATGCGTCCCGCGCCTCTTCGACCGAGAGGCCATGCCGCTCCCGCATGCGGCCCCAGCTCTCGAAGTCGGTGAGCTGCTCCAGCGCGATCAGCACCATCTTGCGCTCGGCATCCGGAAGGGTGCCTAGCTCGGCGCGGTACATCAGCGCCAGCCGCGCCCACACGGCGTCTCGCATGCGGCTGATCCGCACCTTCAGAAGCTCCGATTCGTTCTGATTGTGCAGCAGCACCCGCCACAGCGGCAGCCAGCGCTCGCAGATGCCGGCGCGGGTATCGACCTGGGCCCGCAGTCGCTCGGCGCGGGTGCCGTCGAGGTCGCGGATCGTGGCCTGGGTCAGCCCTTCGGCGAAGGTGTAGTCGGCGGCCGCGAAGCTGAGCGCCAGCAGGTCGTCGAACCGCTCGAAGACCGAGCGCACCGAATAGCCGGCGCGCATGGCGATTTGCGCCGCCGTCGGGATCTCCGGGCTCTCGCGCAGCAGCGCCAGATAGGCCTCGATGATGAGTTGCTTGGTCCGTTCGCTGCGCAGGGTGCGGCCGTCCACGCGGCGCGGCTTGGCGCTTGTCGTTGCGTTCTGCACCGTTTGGCGCGTTCTCTCGCTGTCCTGCACCGTCTCCACTGCTCCTCGGCCGTCGCCTGGATCACGCGAGGTTGACCCGAGTGTGCCGCCTTTCGCTGCGTCCGGCCAGCGCGTGCTTCATGCAACTTCGCGACGGGTCAGGCGTTGAGCAGTCATGAGCAAGACTCCCCAGCGCACTCCCAACGACCGCCAGCACCAGGCGGCCCTCCGTGTCTCGACCAAG